>JBAZCD010000025.1:1694-13951 GCA_041671205.1 Pedobacter sp. | reverse complement strand
TTTGGTTTTTTATTAAGGCCCTTTATTTTGATCACTTATTTCATACTCTCGCAAAATAAAGGTAAAATAATAATTATAAATTCAAAAATGAATATAGATAAGAACGAATTCAGAAAATACGCGGTCAAGCATCACCGCATTGGTAGTCAGCATGTAGATAGTTTTATTGGAAGGGTTCAAAATGCTTCCATTCCTACTGCGATGACCCCTTATATCATTGAGGAACGCCAGTTAAACGTAGCACAAATGGATGTGTTTTCACGTTTAATGATGGACAGGATCATCTTTTTGGGTGATGCCGTCCATGAGGGAATTGCCAATATCATTCAGGCCCAGTTACTATTCTTACAGTCGACTGATTCCAAACGCGATATTCAGATCTATATTAATTCTCCGGGTGGTTCCGTTTATGCTGGTTTAGGTATCTATGATACCATGCAGTATATCACCCCTGATGTTGCAACAATTTGTACCGGAATGGCAGCATCTATGGCAGCCGTATTGCTTTGCGCAGGAACAAAAGGTAAAAGAGCGGCATTACCACATTCAAGGGTAATGATTCATCAGCCTTCAGGAGGTGCTCAGGGTGTTGCTTCAGATATGGAGATCAACCTTCGTGAGATGCTTAAGCTTAAGAAGGAACTCTATGACATCATTGCAAAGCATTCCGGTCAAACTTATGAGTGGGTTGAGAGAGCTTCAGACCGTGATTACTGGATGATTGCTAATGAGGCCAAAGAATTTGGTATGATTGATGAGGTCTTAGTTGGTACCGGAGATAAAAAATAATGAGTAAAGGAAATAAAGATATTAAATGTTCTTTCTGCGGCTCCGGCAAGCAGGATACACTGATGCTGATCGCTGGGCTTGATGCGCATATTTGTGATAAATGTGTCACTCAGGCTAATCAGATCCTGGCGGAAGAGCTTAATGTCCGTAAAACAAAATCAACCCAGACTTTTGAGACCCTTTTAAAGCCGGTTGAGATCAAAACTCATCTTGATCAGTATGTTATCGGTCAGGATCAGGCAAAAAAAATACTTTCTGTTGCTGTATACAACCACTATAAACGTCTGAATCAAAAGGTCGGAAAGGATGAGGTGGAAATTGAAAAGTCGAACATTATTATGGTTGGCGAAACAGGTACCGGAAAGACCCTTCTTGCCAAAACTATTGCCAAGGTTTTGAATGTTCCTTTTTGTATTTGTGATGCTACAGTATTAACTGAAGCCGGATATGTAGGAGAGGATGTGGAGAGTATATTAACCCGTTTGCTTCAGGCCGCCGATTATGATGTGACTGCTGCTGAACGGGGTATCGTTTATATTGACGAGGTTGATAAGATTGCACGCAAGAGTGATAATCCTTCTATTACACGTGATGTATCAGGAGAAGGTGTACAGCAAGCCTTGCTGAAGATTCTGGAAGGTACCATTGTTAATGTTCCTCCACAAGGCGGCAGGAAACATCCGGATCAAAAAATGATTCCGGTGAACACAAATAATATCCTGTTCATTTGCGGTGGTGCATTTGATGGAATTGAGAAGAAGATAGCCAATAGGCTTCGTACACAAACTGTTGGTTATAAGGTTGATAAGGATGAATTCAATATCGATCTTAAAAACCTGTACAAATATATTACCCCTCAGGATCTTAAATCGTTTGGACTTATTCCGGAGCTGATCGGTAGATTACCGGTTATTACACATCTGAATCCTTTGGACAGAGATACATTGCTGAGTATTCTGGTTGAGCCGAGGAATTCATTAATCAAACAGTATAAAAAGCTGTTTGAATACGAAAATGTGAAACTTGAGTTTGATAATGAGGTAATGGAGTTCATTGTGGACAAAGCAATGGAGTTCAAACTTGGTGCCCGGGGTTTACGCTCCATTTGTGAGGCGATCATGATCGATGCCATGTATGAAACACCTTCGGGAAAAAGTGGTAAGGAGTTATACATTACACTCGAATACGCCAAAGATAAATTTGAGAAATCTGATCTGAAAAAATTAAAAGTAGCATAAATGAACCCCGAAGAGATTCGGGGTTTTTTGTAGGCTTAGAAAATTTATTTATGATGGAAAAGAAAGAACATAAAACTGAAACCTCAGTCCCTGTGAGAAAGGATAATGAGCTGGAAACACCGGTAAAGCCTGGTCTGAAGAGAAAGGATGATATAGTTGTCAATTGGTTGCCACGCTATACAGGACGCTCACTAGCTGAGTTTACCGGGTTTGTGTTGCTTACAAACTTTTCCAGATACCTGACACTTTTTTCAGAATGGAATGATAATGCACCTATTATGGGGCTTGATAAGCCTATGCAGAGTGTTTCAGCAAACGGGATCACGTTGATTAACTTTGGAATGGGCAGCCCCATGGCAGCAACCATGATGGATCTTCTTACCGCAATTCAGCCTAAAGCTGTTTTATTTTTAGGGAAGTGCGGAGGGTTAAAGAAAAAAAATAAATTGGGTGATCTTATTCTTCCTATAGCAGCGATCAGGGGAGAGGGTACATCCAATGATTATTTACCAGCTGAAGTTCCGGCCTTACCTGCCTTTGCTTTGCAAAAGGCTATATCTACAACTATTCGTGATTATTCACTTGATTACTGGACCGGTACAGTATATACTACAAATCGCAGAGTATGGGAACATGATAAGAATTTTAAGAAATATCTTAAAAGTTTACGTGCCATGGCAGTTGATATGGAAACTGCTACAATTTTTACTACCGGTTTTGCCAATAAGATCCCAACCGGAGCTTTGTTATTAGTGTCTGATCAGCCAATGATCCCTGAAGGTGTTAAAACGGCTGAAAGTGATTCGACTGTGACTGAGCAGTTTGTGGAAAATCATCTCAGGATTGGGGTCGATTCATTGAAGCAATTGATCAACAAGGGTTTGACCGTTAAACATTTGAAGTTTTAACGCCAAATAGTACTTTTTCAGTCCTGGGTTGTTCTTTAAACACCTGAACAATTTATCTATGGTTTTTTTCCGAATTTCCATTGGTTAAGACTACTGTATTGCTAGTCTTAAAGTATATTATTTTGTATTGTTATTTAAAACAATATATTATTTTGAATTTATTCACTTTCGGCATTTAACCTTTTGCTTTGAGCTTAAATGCTTAAATTTGCAGTATGTGGTATAACAACATTCTTGAAACCATTGGGAACACCCCTCTGGTCAAATTGAACGCGATTACAAAAGATCTGAAGGCTACAGTCCTGGCTAAGATCGAAACTACCAATCCTGGAAACTCCATCAAAGACAGGATGGCTGTGAAAATGATTGAAGATGCGGAGCGGGAAGGAAAACTTAAGCCAGGTGGTACCATTATTGAAGGCACTTCCGGAAATACAGGTATGGGCCTTGCAATGGTAGCAATTGTCAAAGGTTATAAGTGCATTTTTACTACTACAGATAAACAATCAAAGGAAAAAGTTGACGCACTTCGGGCCTTCGGAGCTGAAGTAATAGTATGTCCTACTAATGTTGATCCGGAAGATCCGCGTTCATATTATTCCGTTTCTACTCGTTTGGAGAGGGAAGTGCCAAATTCATGGAAGCCAAATCAGTATGACAATCTCTCCAATTCTCAGGCACATTATGAGCAAACCGGACCTGAAATTTGGACACAGACTGAGGGTAAAATTACTCATCTGGTAGTCGGGGTTGGAACGGGTGGAACGATTTCCGGTACAGGTAAATACCTGAAAGAGCAGAATCCTGATATTAAAGTTTGGGGAATAGATACCTATGGCTCTGTATTTAAGAAATATAAGGAAACCGGCATTTTTGATAGAAATGAGATATATCCTTACATTACCGAAGGTATAGGGGAAGATTTCTTGCCAAAAAATGTAAACTTTGATGTTATCGATCGCTTTGAGAAGGTGACTGACAAAGATGCGGCATTAATGACCCGTGATATCGCGAGAAAGGAAGGCATATTTGCCGGTAACTCTGCAGGTTCTGCACTGGCCGGTTTAATACAGCTTAAAGATGAGTTGAAAGAAGGCGATCTTGTTGTCGTGATATTTCATGACCATGGCTCAAGATACATGGCTAAAATGTATAATGAAGATTGGCTGAGAGAGCGGGGTTTCCTCGCGGATGAAAAGCTGACTGCAAAATCCATCTTAACTAAGCGCGGGCGGCAGGAAATTGTAACCATCGACTGTGAACAATCAGTCCTCGAAGCTATCAATACCATAAAATCACTGAATATTTCGCAGATCCCCGTAACTCAGAAGGGAATGATTGTAGGAAAAATCACAGAGAGCGATATACTGAATTCTGTTATGGAGAACCCGGCACTTCGCTCTGGCTCTGTAAAGGATATCATGACATCTTCTTTCCCCTTCGTTGACCTGAATACGTCTATCGATAAGATCACATCGATAATAAATAAGGAAAATATGGCTGTTCTGGTTGAGGATGAACTGGGCAATATTGAGATTATAACCCAGTATGATATAATTAACGCAATTTCAGCATAATATGGTTCGATTTCACTTGCGTGACTTTTCAGAATATGCGCTGAAAAGAATAAAACTGAATCCGGTGAACATCAAAATATGATAGATTAAAAACCCGAAATCTTTGAAGTGCAGCCCTGAAATAACAGCAATCAAAAAATAAAAAGACAGTAGAAATTCCGGGAGATATTGGTTGTAGCTAAGCTTTTTTGAATAAGGAGTACTCTCTGCTGAAGTATTAAATTTTGGCGTCCTGATAAATGCTGTTTTTTTTCCTGCAATGCCCTGTACAATAGCCTTTGTATTATGATAGGACATCCCCAGCGAAACAATCATGGCAATTGGAAATGCAGTTAAAATTTCTATTAATGCAGCGCTGAACTTCTTTTTATCCATAAAGACTGCAGTAAAGCAATAGATTAAATTGATTAAGAGAACTGCAATAAGATGGGTATTCCATTCAAAGAACTGAATAAATTCATTAGAGGTGTTTTTGACAAACATCAGAGGAACGCTTAATAAGCTGCTGAGCAAAATAAACGCATAGATATAGTTGTTCAGGAGGTGAAAGCTTCCGAATAATTTTACAAAAAAACCAGATTTACATTTCCAAAGCTTACCCAGTAGTTTTTTTGAAGTTTCAACGCCCCCCTTTGTCCACCGAAATTGTTGTGACCGCACCGCACTTATCGTATTTGGAAGTTCTGCGGGTGTAATAATATCGGGGCAGTAAGCGAAACTCCATCCTCTCATCTGAGCACGATAACTAAGATCCAGGTCCTCTGTCAGAGTATCCGATTGCCAGCCTCCGGCATCAGTGATACATTTCTTTCTCCAGATTCCGGCAGTGCCATTAAAATTAATAAAATAGCCACATTTATTGCGTCCTTCCTGATCAATGATGAAATGACTGTTTAAACCAGTTTCCTGGGCTTTTGTCAACCAGGATTGCCTGGCATTAAGATGACCCCAGCGAGTCTGAACCATGCCGGTTCGATCATTTGAGAAATGTGGCAGCGTATTGATGAGGAAATCAGGATCCGGAATAAAGTCGGCATCAAAAATTGCTAAATATTCACCGATTGCACTATTCATGCCATTTTGCAATGCCCCTGCTTTATAACCTTCCCGGTTTAGGCGGCGTATATGCCGGACGTTAAAACCATTTGCTTTTAATTCTTCAATCTTCTGTTCAGCAATGAGAATTGTATTATCGGTAGAATCGTCAAGTACCTGGATCTCTAATTTATCTTTCGGATAGTTCAATGCATTTATTGAATCTAAAAGTCTTTCAATAACATAAGGTTCATTGAAAATGGGTAACTGAATAGTTAGTAGCGGTAAAGTGTTCAATTTTATTACTTCATTTACTTTATTTCTGTTGAGCAAATAGGTAATTAATAATGCAAGCTGTCCAATACAGAACAGGACGATAAAAAAAAGGGAAAAGCAATATATTATGACAATACTTAATTCAAGCATAAATGAATCGGGCGCATACACCTAGACGTTTTTAAAGATGGTAAGTAAAATTTTATATCCGGCTAAAATTGTTCCTTTTATTGTACCTGAAACCTTACTGACTCCAATTCTCTTTCGGTAACTAACAGGTACTTCGGTAAATTTCAATTTGAGTTTTGCCGCTTTTACCTGCATTTCTACTGTCCATCCAAAGGTTTTGTCCTTCATGTTTATTTGCTCCAGCGCTTGCCATCTGATGGCCCTGAAGGGTCCAAGATCAGTAAATTGTGCTCTGAAGAATAATTTTATCAGCCGTGTAGCCAGCCAGTTTCCCGCAATCTGCTGGAACAGCATTGATCCGGGTACTCTCTTTCCCAGTGCTCTGGAACCGATCACCATATCTGCACCAGAGTTAATTATTGGTGAGATCAGCACGCCGATCTCTTCAGGATAATCGGAATAATCGCCATCCAGAAATACTATGATATCTTCAGGCTTTGCTTTTGGCCGGATGTAATCCATTCCTTTCATACAGCTATATCCATATCCCTTTCTATTTTCCCTTAGAACGGTAGCTCCTTTTTCTTGTGCTGCAATTCCAGTGTTATCTGTTGATGCATTATCGATTACTATAGTTTCCATGACCAGATCAGGGATATCTGAAATAACCTTTCCAATCGATCTGCTTTCGTTGAATGCGGGTATGATCACATAGACAATTGGATCTTTTTTATTCTGAATCATTATTTGTCTTCATGACGGATATAAGGGTTAAACCGGCCTTTTTCTTCCAGATTTTCAAGTTTTAGAACCCCTCTCGGACATACTGATGAACAGACCCCACATCCCACACAAGATGAGCGGATAATATTTTCACCTTTTTGAGCATATGCCCGGACATCAATTCCCATTTCGCAATAAGTGGAGCAATTTCCGCATGAGATACATTGGCCTCCATTTGTGGTAATCCTGAACTTAGATTTATATCGTTGAAATATGCCAAGGATTGCGGCCATTGGACAACCAAAGCGGCACCAGATTCTGGATCCCATTATTGGATAAAATCCTGTTCCGATAACTCCTGAAAAGACGGAGCCAATCAAAAAGCCATACCATTGTGAGAAAAGCCCCGATGCATCACCCAGAATAGTTCCACTTTTCCAGGAATTAAGCCAAAGCAGGGCGGTAGTGAGTACGACGAACGCCAGCACTGAATGGATCATCCAGCGCTCAATCTTCCAGGCTTTGAGAGATTTGTCGGAATTCTGTCTGTATGGATCACCCAAAGTTTCGGCCAATGCGCCACAGCCACAGATCCAGGAACAGTACCATCGTTTTCCATAGTTATAGGTCAGGATTGGAGTGGCAATGAAAGTCATGACCAGTCCCCAGAATACCATGAATACGCCCAGATTTCCTGAACTAACCAGATAATGAATATCATTCGGGAATAAATAGGAATACTTTAAAGGCCAGAAATAAGAAAAATAAAATTCAGGCTGGTTCAACTTTAAGAGAAAGGCTGGGATTAAAAAAGCAAACCCAAGCTGAAAAAACATGACTGAAATAGTTCTGAAGATATGATAGCGGCTGAACTTATATTTCCCTATAAAGCGGATACCCATAATGAGAACAGCAAGGGTGTAAAATGTACCGTATAAAAACCATTGATCTGATTCCTTTCCCCTCAGCAATAAACTTAAGGGATCCATGGTACGGATGAGGTCTTCAAGGTAATGTGGAAACCAGTATAATAGGATATAAAATCCTGTCATTAGAACGGCAATGCCCCAGGCTATAGCCCCTTTACTACTAAGTGGATTCTGCATGATTCCATCATTCTTAATTCCCGGTATGGTCTTAAAATAAGGAATGGAATAGCATATTCCACCCAATAGGAACAATCCGCTTATCAGAAAAAAGAATAGCAGCGGATAAGTTTTTCCTTGCCCTAAAGCTGCAATTAGGGCTGAAAGGATTGCACATGCAGTAAGTGAGGCACCTGCTTTTTGCATTGGGCTGCCTGCTAATGGTTTGGCTATTGAAAGTGATATATCCTGCATTATTGAAATTCTAAAGAAATATTATTTATCACCTCTGCTTTTGAAACTATGAAAATGAATGGCAATATCCTTATAAAAGGGTTTGGAAAACTCAGGATCAAACCAGCCCTTATTAAGATTCTCAATTACATATTCGATTGTTTTGCGTTCACGAATCCAATCCTGAGCAATAATTTGTCTGAATCTGATTCCTATAAAATTAAATCCGATAATGTTTCTGTCTGTTATGCTGTAATTTGCCCTGAATGCATGCTTCCCATTGGGGTGTTCCCAATAAAAACTTTGATGCTGATCACTCAATTCAGGCAAAATCTGACCATATGTTTGATATTCAATATCAAAGAATTTCGCCGAATTAAACCAGATTCCCCGGTCGTAAGCTGTTTTATCACCACAAATGGTTTTTGCCAGTGTTTCAGCCTGCATTTTTCCGGTATACCATAATTGTTCGACGGCAGGGCTACCGGATCCGGGTTGTCTGAATTGTGCGCAATCGCCTGCCGCATAAATACCAGGGATATTGGTTTCAAAGTATTCGTTGACCAGTATGCCCCTGTCTGTTTCAACAGGACTATTTGAAATGAATTTTATATTTGGCTTTACACCCGTTGCAAGTCCAACAAACTGACATTCTATACTTTCTTCCCTGGTGGTTGTAATCGTTTTAACTTTGCCCATAGCATCAGCAAGGATTTCATGCAAACCGGTATTTAAGATCAGATTTATTCCATGCGTCCCGATGTGTTTTCCGATTAGCTGAGCTTCTTCCAGTGGTAAAATATTGCCCCAGTATTCATTTTCCCGTACAAGCATGGTAACATGTATTTTCCTGCTATGAAGCATTTCTGCCATTTCGATTCCAATTAATCCTCCACCCACTACAACGGCAGAAGAAATGTTTTTTGTGTTTTCTTCCATCAGTTCAAGATCCTGAATACTGTACAGCCCCTGTACACCTTTTAAATATTCACCAGGCCATCCAAATCTGTTGGGTAAAGAACCACTGGCTATTATAAGTGTTTCATATGAAACCGTCTGTCCGTCCTCGAGCAAGAGTGTTTTGTTTTCTGTTATGAGGGAAATAACCTGAGCTTTAAGCAGATCAATCTTATTCTTAGTCCAAAACCAATCTTCATATGGTTTGGTATGTTCAAATTGCATATGCCCCATATAGATATACATCAGTGCAGTACGTGAATAGAAATAGTCGCTCTCCCCGGATATTACTGTAATTTGTGCATCAGAGTGATTTTTTCGAATATTTCGAGCACAGGTAATACCAGTTATTCCATTTCCTATGATGACAATTTTCATGAACTTTTTTCTTGCTGATCTCTTTAATCAGGGTCGATCCCTTCTCTTTATTATACGAAATAAGGTATACCAATAGATTTTAACTTTTATTGGTAAATCATTTCTGCTGGTAATCCAGCGCTTCCAGACGTTTTTTATTATAAATTGGATGTATATCTATTTTTGGATCCGAAAGAAGATAGATACTGGTGCCTTTTTCACGGGCATAAGGGTTATTTATCTCACCAATCTTCCTGCTGCTGCCAAATGCCGGAGAAATATCATCAATGCTGTCATCTATGATAATCAGGTATCTGGTGGCAATAGAATCGGGAGCCCATAAAGCGAAACTGCTATTTAGGCAAACAGGTTCAGGCAGATGATATTTAGATCTGAAATGCAGAACTGCGCCAGCCTGTCCATAGTTGCCAGTTATTATGGTGGTTTGAGCAAGTTGATCAGCAGGGATCAGCTGATATGCTTTTGAGGCATATTGTGCCATTTCTTCCCAGCCAAGCATGTCGGCATAATCCTGAGTAGTGGAATGTTCTTTTTGATCCTCCCACCTTACTGGAAATGTAAGCCCTGAACTTGTTGTGAATTCGAAGAATCTGAGTGCCGAACTGAATTTTAAAACCGGAATTGCTATTGGAATAAGTATAAATGACGGTGCAAGTAACAGCAAAATAATACCATACCGGAAAACAGGCCGAACCTGATTTAATAGCTTTTGAACACATATTCCACCTGCGGCGAATAACATGGGGAAAGCGCCAAAACTATAATAAACTTTACCCTGAAGTATGAACAGAATTAATATAAGCAAAATGAAGGATAGACCTAAAAACTGATATCGTTTGTTACTTTTACTTACAAAGAGGTAAAAGAGACCCGAAAGCCAGATTATAGACGATGAAGCATGAATGATTAGAATTTGAATAATAAAATTCGTGGGGTTAATATGATTGAGTTGTTTTTCCTTTAATTCCTTCATATGGGCTATAAACGGAAGATCATGGCTTATTTGCCAAAGTATATTTGGCAGAAAAATTAAAAAAGCAATAAAAAAAGCATAAATCCATGTTCTGTTCAGGAGTAATTTTCTTTGCGGACTCATCGCCAACCCGGCGATGAGCGCAACAATAAAGAATGCCATTGTATATTTATTCAGCATCCCAAATCCTACCGAAACTCCCAGGAGATAAATGCAGGTATTTTGTTGAGTCTGAATATATTTCGCAAATAAATATGCTGATAAGACCCAGAATAGCTGATCGAAAACAACAGGTTGAAGTAAATACCCTGAAGCAAGAAAAGCAGGCGAAATAATCATCGCTAAACAGGTCGTAATGATTGCCAGACGCTTCCCGTTCATGATTAAAACCAGCAAACCAGCGAACCAAACAATAAGGGCGCTTGCTATTACCGGGAAAATACGAATGGCATATACACTGTCACCAAAAATAACGGAAGAAAGCCATGAAGTACCGGCAACAAAAGGTGGTACCTCTTTAAATCCCCAGGCTAAATGCTCTCCCATGGCCATATACAGTAATTCATCTCTGTGAAAACCATAATTATTATTAGAAATCAGATGGATTCCCAATTTTAATATAGTAAAGAACAGGATTAACTGTATTTCTTTGGGATTACGTTTATAAGAGGACATGCATATTTTATTGGTAAAAATTAAATTTACAATCCGACCGGTATAAGGCAATTCTTGATTAAACGGTTTGTCTTCGCTTAATGATTAGATTTACTTGTCACGGTGATGCGTTTAATATCAGCACCAAGAGCCCTAAGGCGATCATCAATATCCTGATAGCCACGTTCAATTTGCTCAATGTTGTAGATTATTGATGTTCCCTGTGCAGAAAGAGCTGCGATCAGCAGTGAAACTCCTGCTCTGATATCGGGTGAAGTCATCTCTATACCACGAAGTTTAACTTTTTTATCCAGGCCAATTACTGTTGCACGATGCGGATCACATAGAATAATTTGTGCACCCATATCAATTAGCTTATCTACAAAGAAAAGGCGGCTCTCAAACATTTTCTGATGAATAAGTACATTTCCCTTGGCCTGGGTAGCGACCACAAGCATGATACTTAAAAGATCAGGAGTAAAACCAGGCCATGGCGCATCTGCTATAGTCATAATTGATCCATCGATAAATGTTTCAACCTCGTAGTGTTTTTGAGATGGAATAAAAATATCATCTCCCCGCAATTTAAACTGAATTCCCAGTTTCCTGAATACTTCAGGGATCATTCCCAGTTCTTCGAAGTGAACATTTTTAATCGTTATTTCAGATCCAGTCATTGCCGCAAGACCGATGAATGACCCGATTTCAATCATGTCAGGTAATAAGCGATGTTCAGTACCGCCCAGTTTTTTTACGCCTTCAATTTTTAAGAGGTTTGAACCTACTCCTGTAATTTTTGCACCCATCCGGTTGAGCATCTTGCATAATTGCTGCAGATATGGTTCACATGCGGCATTGTATATTGTTGTTTCGCCCTTGGCAAGTACTGCTGCCATTACCACATTGGCAGTTCCTGTAACAGAGGCTTCATCAAGGAGGATATAAGCGCCTTTCAGATTGCTTGCATCAACATTAAAGAAATTTGTTTTCTTGTCGTAAACAAATTTGGCTCCCAGCTTTTCGAATCCAAGAAAGTGAGTATCAAGTCTTCTTCTCCCAATTTTATCACCTCCTGGTTTAGGAATTGCTGCTTTGCCAAAACGAGCCAACAAAGGGCCGACGATCATAATAGATCCTCTTAAACTTCCTCCTTTTGACCTGAATACCTCTGATTGAAAAAAATCAAGATTAATCTTGGAAGCTTCAAAAGTGTAAGTATCCTTATTTATACGTTCAACTTTTACTCCCAGATCTGCTATTAATTCAATTAATTTATTGACATCCTTAATGTCTGGAATATT
>JBAZCD010000025.1:0-1684 GCA_041671205.1 Pedobacter sp. | reverse complement strand
ATGCCTCATTTTTTGCTCCCTGGGGGATAATCTCTCCCTTTAAGGGCTTTCCACCAACAATTTCAAATGCTTTCATCTGTGAGATAAAGTTTTATAGAATTTAATATTATTTAGCCGAGGGACTAATTTACAAAAACTAGCTTCCCTTGCTCAAATAAAATGTGAATGAATGCTTAAATTGTATCAGAAAGGATAGAAGGGCAAACCATTCTTTTCTCAAATAACTCTGCCTGCGTGTTATAAATCAAGGAGGGTGAGATAGATGATCCGATTGAATTCAGGGTCGAAAAGAGCTTTGATCTCTGAATCAATATCTTTTGCCTCCAGGATTATTGTTTCTTTGGCGATTTGATCCGGCATTATTTCTGTTGCTGCTATTTTGTCTGCCTTTGCTCTGGTTAGTGTTTCTTTGTCTGCTGGCAATTGGAGTTTGCCGAACTTCTACCCTTTGAAGATTTACATTTTCTTCGAGCTGTAAAGCACCGTTTGACATCTCATATAAATCTTTAATAATGGTTTCGTCGGCAACACTATCCTTATTCCAGGTCACATAGGCCATTTTCATGAAATTTGCTATTGACTGAACCATAGCTTGTTTGCGATCAGGATCTTCAATAGTTTTAGCCCGGCTGATCATTAATTCAACTGTTTTACCATAGTGTTTATACTTAATCCTTTGCTGAGGATAAGATAAAGGAGCTGGTTTAAAGCGAATAGCATCTTCGGATGGTTTTGGATAAGGTGAGTCCACATCGATTTTAAAGTCAGAAATGATATGAAGGTGATCCCATAATTTATGTTTGAAATCAGCCACATCACGCAGATGTGGATTCAGAAATCCCATGAGATCAATTACCACCTGGGCATAGCGATTACGCTCATCCTTAGTTGGAAGATCAACAATATATTTAACCATATTTTGGACATTACGTCCATATTCGGCCAGGATTAATTTTTTCCTTGTAGTATTATAATCGAATGTCATTGTAATTAGTTGTTGGCGCGGGCTCAAATATGCGGTTTCTAAGCTCTAAATCGCGATTTTGATTTTATTTTATAATTTTCAATTTAGCAAATTTTAACAATAATTGCTTCTGTCCCAAATCTTTAAAGAATATTGTTGCTTTTATGTCTGGTTTGTTGCCTTCCATATGGATTACTTTTCCGAAACCAAAGCGTTCGTGTTCGACCTCCATACCGACCTGAAGTCCGGATGTATCTGATGGAGCATATCCCTCACTTGGCACATGTGCTTTGGAAAGTATGGGACTTGTCTTTTGAAAAGAAGAAGGTTTTGGTTTACTAAAGGATTCTTTTTGTTGCCATGCTGACCGTTCATCGTCAAATAATGGATTCCCGGATTTTTTTGTCTGAGGTTTAAAATCAAGTTCAAGATAGCGTGCATTAATTTCTTCGATAAACCTGCTTGGTTCACAACTGGTTAAAGTCCCCCAACGATAACGGGATGTGGCATAGGAAAGCATAAGTTTTTTTCCGGCACGCGTAATTGCTACATAAAAAAGTCTTCGTTCTTCCTCCAGGTCAGTGCGTGAGCTTAAGGACATTTGGGACGGAAAGAGGTTTTCTTCTAAACCAACTACAAACACATGATCAAACTCTAAACCTTTTGCTGAATGAATGGTCATTAATGACACGGTATCTGCATGGGGATTTTTATCATTAT
>JBAZCD010000024.1:0-15098 GCA_041671205.1 Pedobacter sp. | reverse complement strand
TTCCGCTCATGCCAGAACCAAGAGCCATTTCGGAGTACTGTTTAAATTTGCTTTTAAAACGCCATTGTACGGCAAAACTAACTACCGCAATGACTATCATTAAAATTAATCCCATAGTTTGTTTTTCTATAAACTTATTCAATAACCATTCCGAATAAAAATAATCACAAATATTTACCTTTAAGAAAATATGGCCAATCATTTTTCTTACTGGGAACATGAATCTTTTTTATCGGGATTTGATGTGCTGATCATCGGCAGCGGAATTGTAGGGTTAAGTGCTTCCTTTTATCTGAAAACCAGCCGGCCTGCTTTAAAGATCGGAGTTCTGGAAACTGGTTTCCTTCCTTCGGGTGCAAGCACTAAAAATGCCGGTTTTGCCTGTTTTGGAAGCATTTCTGAGCTGATTAACGAATTCGAAGCCGCCCCGGAGGATGAGGTTCTGAAGCTCATTGAAATGCGATGGAAAGGTTTGGAAAAACTTAGAAAAAACCTTGGTGACCCGGCGATTTGTTTTGAACAGAATGGGGGTTACGAGTTATTTAAAGATAACGAAAATGACTTTGCCGGAGCTTGTATCGAAAGGATTCCATACTACAATAAACTGCTGAAACCGATCATTGGCAAACCTGACATTTATGCAGTTTTTAATGCTAAAATTGCAGAATTTGGTATGAGAGGTATAAAAAATCTCATAAAAAACAATTACGAAGGGCAGATCGATACCGGAAAAATGATGCGGGCTCTACTCGCAAAAGTTCAGGGTCTGGGAGTATCCGTTTTTAATAATTGCAGGGTTCAGCAAATCGAAGAAAATTCAGGTCACCGGATACTCATCAGCAATCAGGGAAACTTTAAGGCAAGATCGGTCATTCTTGCAAGCAATGCTTTCAGTAAAGACCTCATTCCTGAGCTGGATGTCACACCAGGAAGGGGACAGGTGCTGATCACCGAACCAATAAACGACCTGAAAATTAAAGGTACCTTTCATTATAACCGGGGTTATACATATTTCAGAAATATCGATGGGCGGATACTTCTGGGCGGCGGGCGCAATCTGGATTTTAAAGGGGAAGAAACCATCGAACCCGGTGTCACGGCTATGATTCAGGATGAGCTGGAAAAACTATTATTTGAGAGCATCATTCCCGGACAAAAACCACGAATTGAACACCGCTGGAGTGGAGTTATGGGCTTCGGCAAAGAGCTGAAACCTATCGTAAAAGAAATTTCACCCGGACTATATTGTGCCGTCCGCTGTAATGGAATGGGTGTTGCAATGGGAAGCCTGCTGGGAGAGCAGGTGGCTGATCTTATTCAGATCTGATGCGGGTTCTCTTTTGTATTTTTAATAAACTGATTGATCATGGAAATCTACATTCTGCCGGCAGCGGCTATAATTATTGCTGTTCTCTACATTCTATTACGCGCAAAGCCGGAAGCCGGTGCAGCCGATCAGGAGGAATTTAATCGTCTGAAGCCGGAAAACGAACAATTAAAGATCAGCCTGGCGAGGGCAGAAGAACGTGCCGAAAACCTGAGAAATGAGCGGGAATATTTAAAGGCAGAGTTGAATACAGAACGTGAAAAACTATCGGAAGCGCTGCGTTCACTGGAAAGTTCACGCGCTTATTTACGGGCACAGCAGGAAAAACTTGAGGAGCAGAAGTCGGAGATCAAAAATAATCAGGAAAAATTTAATAAGGATTTTGAGCTGATCGCTTCCCGTATTCTGGAAGATAAAAGCAATAAATTCACTGAACACAATCGCGCCAATCTTGATCTGATCATCAAACCTCTCCGTGAAAATATCAAAACTTTCGAAGAAAAGGTAGATAAGGTTTATAAAGCCGAATCTGATGAACGAAATATCCTTCGGGGGCATATCAATCAGCTAATCGAACAATCCAACCTGATGAATCAGGAAACAAAAAATCTTACCCGGGCATTGAAGGGAGACAGTAAAAAGCAAGGAAACTGGGGTGAATTGATTCTGGAAAGGGTTTTAGAACGTTCCGGACTTGTGAAAGATCAGGAATACCGCATCCAGGCATCCCACCAATCTTCTGATGGCAGCCGTTTTCAACCCGATGTGGTGATCGATCTTCCGGATGATAAACATCTGATCATTGATGCCAAAGTTTCTCTGACCGCTTATGAACGTCTGGTGAACTGTGAAACCGAAGAAGAACGCAGCTTGTTCACCAAACAGCATATTAGTTCCATTCGGAATCATATTATCGAACTTTCATCCAAAAACTACAGTGAGCTCTATAAGATCAATTCCCCTGATTTTGTGATGCTTTTTATTCCGATTGAATCCAGCTTCAGCATTGCAGTACAGAAGGATGCCGGGCTGTTTAATTTTGCCTGGGATAAACATGTGGTCATTGTAAGTCCGTCTACACTGCTTGCCACATTGCGCACCATTGCCAGCATGTGGAAACAGGAGCGCCAGAACCGGAATGTGATGGAGATAGCCCGCCTGAGTGGTGAAATGTATGATAAGTTCATCGGATTTATGGCCGATATGGAAGGCATCGGCAAAAACATCAAACAAAGCCAGGATGCCTACGATAAAGCCGTCAATAAATTATCAAGCGGAAGAGGTAACCTAAGTACATCTGCAGAAAAGATCAAAAAACTGGGCGCCAGAACCGGCAAGCAGCTGGATCAGAAATTTATCAGTGATGACGACGATTAATTGCTTTTAGCTGTTCTGGTAAAAGCTTGAAATAAGTCGCAACAAAGCGGTTATTGATTACATTTAAATCATACGTTTCGATATATGGACTATCTAAATATATAATTTTCTTCTTTTTCCTGTCAGGATAAAATAATTAAGACTGATCTCCTTTTAAAGAATTCCAGCCCTGAGCTTTGATCGGATGAACCTTTTCGGATTTTGAGATCAAATTACACCCTGCTGAAGCCTCGGTCATATGTCCGATGATAGAGATATCCGGGTTATTCCTGATCTTTTCAAAATCTGCCTGTTTAATGGTAAACAGCAATTCGTAATCCTCTCCTCCATTTAAAGCACAAACGGTTGGGTCGATCCCAAAATCACGGGCAGTATCATAGGTCATCGGGTCGATCGGGATCTTTTCTTCGTATAAATTACAGCCTTTGTTCGACTGTTTGCAGATATGAAGGATCTCAGAAGCCAGGCCATCCGAAATATCGATCATGGAGGTCGGTTTAATCTTCATCAGCTTCAACGCCTCAACGATATCCTTGCGTGATTCGGGTTTAAGCTGTCGCTCTATGATATAATCCTTTCCTTCCAGATCGGGCTGAATGCTCGGATTTTCAAGAAAAATGCCCTTTTCACGCTCGAGTAACTGAAGTCCGATATAGGCCCCGCCCAGATCACCCGAAACACATAAAAGATCGCCTTCATTTGCTCCGTTTCTGTAGCATACGTCCTTTTCATCGGCAAAACCGATACTCGTTACGCTAATCACCAAACCCTGTTTTGATGAAGTCGTATCTCCGCCAACCAGGTCTACTCCAAATTTCTCGCAGGCTATGCTGATTCCCTGGTACAATTCTTCAACAGCTTCAAGAGGAAATTTGCTCGATAAGCCAATGGAAACCGTCACTTGGGTAGCAGTTCCATTCATGGCATAAATATCGCTTAGATTGACCTGAATTGCCTTGTAGCCCAAGTGCTTTAGGGGGGTATAGGATAGATCGAAGTGGATACCTTCCAGTAAAAGATCTGTAGAGATCAGTGTTTTCTTTCCGTCAAAATTCAGTACGGCTGCATCATCACCAATACCTTTTACTGTGCTTTTGTTTTTGATCTCAAAATTTTTGGTCAGATGATCAATTAAGCCAAATTCCCCTAATTGTTCTATTTCTGTACGTCCCTTATTTTCAAACATCGCTTACCTTTTAAAATACAAAGGTGCTAATTTTTAAAGGAAGAGCGGTGAGAAGCCTAGGGTAATTTGTATATCCGTTTCAACTTTTCATACTCCGCGCGGGGTGTCTGAACCAGAATTGGATTTTTATTTTTATCAAGAAAATCAATCAATTTTAAAATATCCGTTTCTTTCATGGCAGTACAACCTGCTGTCGGTTTACTGCTTCCGCTCCAGATATGCATAAAAATACATGAACCCATACTCGGAACAGAAGGTTTAACATTGTAATCCACAAAAATTCCATACTTATAAGCATCGCTTTTCATGCGCATGATTTCTGCCGAATTCCAATCCTTTTTTACCGTATCTGTTTTAACAATCTGATTATAATATACTGATTTTGAATCATCTACACAAAAAGTCCTGTCATCAACTTTTAAGGCATTCATCTCAGAACGGATATCTTCATATCCAAACAAACCGCTCAGATTAAATATCCCGGCAGGCGAATTGCCATCACCCTCTTTTTTTAATTTTCCTTTGTTAAGCTCTGCTTTATGTAAACCCTTACCCCAGGCCATTCCGCTCCGGCCGGTTACTATGGGAATATCTCTAAGGACAGGAATCCATTTACTTTCTTTATACTCATAAACCGACATTTTTCCTTCAATTTTATTCCAGGAGTCTGTGGTAACCACGATCAGTTGTTCGGTTTTAAACTTTGTCTTCAGATCCAGAGCTTGTTCAAAAAAAACAGCAGAAAGTAAATATGAAAAAAGGATAATATAATTCATAAGGTCTTTAAATAGTTTTACTCAGCCAGTTTTTACCCTCTGTAAACCGGGTAACAAGCATGGCCGAAACGGTGTCACCGGTTGCATTTAATACCGTAGCCATCGGATCAACAAGGGTACCAATGATCATAACTACCGGAAGCATTTCTACCGGAAAACCATAAACGGTCATAACCAGAATCTCTCCGATATATCCGCCATTGGGGATTCCGCCTTCTACCATACTGACAATGATTGTAATCCCCAAAGCCATCAGAATAGCAGAAGGATCCGTGAAATCTTTACCCATAATGGCGAATACAGCCGCAATTTTAATGATTGAAGATACGCTTGAGCCATCTTTATGGATTGGTGCTCCAAGAGGAATGACCAGATTGGTTATATGATCCGGAATTTTCATGGCCCTGGCAGCGGCAAGATTAGCAGGAATAGTAGCCACACTGCTGCAGGTGCTTATTGCTGTAAATGTTGGAATAATATTGTTTTTCCAGTAAATTTTTATTCCCGGAATACCCGCTGCGATAAAAGCATAAAGCGTAAAAAAGACAATAAAATAGAATAGACAAAAGCCATAATATATCGCCATTGAATGCCCGTAAGTTCCAAATAGCTGCGGACCGAATACACCGATCTGATAAGCAAAATATGCACCCAGTCCAACCGGAGCAAGTTTCATTATCATGATAAGAAATTGCTTCATCACTTCATCACCGGCAATCAGAAATTTCTTAAAAGGCTCAGCAGCTTCACCGGAACTAGAAGTTGCGAAACCAATGAGCAGGGAAAAGATAATAAAAGCAAGCATACTCTTTCGGGATAATAATTCCGAAAACTCATTTACCGTTAATAAACTTGCTGCCTGTTCACCAAAACTTGCTGTATGCACCTCCTCAACTACATTTGCCGCTGTTTCAATATTATGGGGAAGCGGAAATATCCATACTGTAAAAATTGTCAGTATTGCTGATATCAGCACAGTTCCTAAAAAGACAAGAATCATAACAACCATGACCTTACCCATCTTTTTTGAACGATTAATATTAGCTATTGAAGAGGCTATTGCGAAAAAAATGAGTGGTATTACCGCTGTAAAAAGCAGATTGAGAAAAATATCTCCGACAGGTTTAAGTACCTCTACATCCTTACCTAAATACAGGCCTAAAACAGTTCCGGTTATAATACCAAGAAGAAGACGCAGAATACTGGCATAATTCTTTAAAAAACCGGATGACTGTTCATTCATACTTTATAAACCTAATTTTGCAGATATTTCAAGCATTCTTTCAATTGGCAGCTGTGCCCTTCTTATAATATCCATTGGAACTGTTACTTCCGGCAAACCGTTCTTTAAGCACAGATATAATTTTTCCAATGTATTTCTTTTCATATGCGGACAATCATTGCAGGCACAGGAATTATCGGGCGGAGCTGGTATAAATACCTTATCAGGATTTGCCTTTTCCATCTGGTGAATAATTCCGCTTTCTGTAGCTACAATAAACTCTTTTGCCGGGTCATTAATTGTGTATTTCAGTAATCCGGTTGTTGATCCTATGTAATCGGCCATTTTTAAAATTGCTTCCTCACATTCAGGATGTGCAATAAATTTAGCTTCAGGATGCCTGCTTTTTAATTTTAAAATCCGCTGCTGTGAAAAAATTTCATGTACCATACAGGCACCATTCCAAAGAACCAGATGCCTGCCTGTTTTCTTTGCAACCCAGGCACCAAGATTTTTATCCGGACCGAAAATAATTTTCTGATCCTTTGGCAAGCTTTCAACAATCTGTACAGCATTGGAAGAGGTACAAACAATATCAGTCATTGCCTTCAATTCAGCTGTGCAATTGACGTAGGTTATTACCAGATGATCAGGATACTTTTCTTTAAACTTAGCAAACAATTTTGGCGGACAACTATCTGATAATGAACATCCCGCTTTTAAATCCGGTAATAATACTGTTTTTGACGGTGATAAAATCTTTGCGGTTTCTGCCATAAAATGAACACCAGCAAATACAATTACATCGGCATCAGTTTTTGCTGCTTCCTGTGATAAACCCAAACTATCTCCAATATAGTCTGCAATATCCTGTATATCAGGTTCCTGATAGTAATGGGCTAAAATAACTGCATTCTTTTCTTTTTTTAGTCTGTTTATTTCTGCAAAAAGATCCAGTGTCGGATCTATCGGTTCATCAATAAAACCTTTAATATTTAATTCTTCTAAGGTATTCATTTATCAACTATTCAATAATTACAATTTATATTATAAATAAGATTCTTATTATTTATTAGTGTGTTGGTAATGTTTAAAATTAGAGGCTCATTTTGTCTCTTTAATTAGTTTTAATTAATTATCCACAAATTTTAAACAAAAATCCTATTCTATGTAATTGATTATTAAGGGCTTTAATTATTCTAATATTTTTTCTAAATTTTATATGTTTAGTTTTTGATCTTTATAGAAAGTGGAATACTCCCGGCTTTTTGCTTAAAACTAATTCAAAAATAAGCTAAATTCAGGTTATTAGGAGTATTTATCAGTCTGTTTATAAATTAATCAACCACAATTACCACTAAATTAACATCTTTGATGAGGTTGTTAACATGATTATTCATATTCAATATATTATAATTTTTCTTCCATGAAAAATGTTGATTTTTTGGTGATAGGGTCTGGTATTGCGGGATTAAGTTTCGCGCTGAAAGCTGCTAAATATGGTAAGGTACTGATCGTTACAAAAGCAAATGAGGACGAATCCAATACGAAATACGCACAAGGTGGTGTTGCTGTTGTTGTAGATAAGGAGGAAGATTCATTTGAAAAGCACATTGATGATACATTAATTGCCGGTGATGGGTTATGCGACCGGAAGATAGTTGAGATCGTTGTGAAAGAAGGCCCTGCCCGTATTGATGAAATTATTAAATATGGTACCCATTTTGATAAAACCAAGCAGGGCATATTTGATCTGGCTAAAGAAGGCGGTCATTCTGAAAGTCGTGTACTTCATTACAAAGATATAACCGGTTTTGAGATTGAAAGAGCTTTATTGGAGCAGATACATAGCAATCCCAATATTGAAATTTTAACTCATTTTTTCGCTGTGGAATTGATCACGCAGCATCATATTGGCAAATTTGTTGGCAGAAGATCGGATGATATAGAATGCTATGGAATCTATGCTCTTGATACTTCCACAAACAAAGTAGAGAAATTTTTATCCAGGGTTACTTTAATGGCATCTGGTGGTGCCGGACATATTTATTCGACTACCACAAATCCGGTTATTGCTACCGGCGACGGTATAGCGATGGCATACCGGGCTAAAGCGAAAGTTAGAAACATGGAATTTATTCAGTTTCATCCTACAGCTTTATACAACCCGGGTGAATATCCTTCATTTTTAATATCTGAAGCTGTTCGTGGTTTTGGCGGTGTTTTGAAAACCAGAACGGGAGAGGAATTTATGCAGAATTATGATGAGCGTGGTTCTTTAGCTCCCAGGGATATAGTAGCCAGAGCCATTGATGCTGAAATGAAAAAGTCAGGTGATGATTTTGTATATCTTGATATCAGGCATCGTGAAAAGTCTGATATTCTTTCTCACTTTCCGAATATTTACGCCAAATGTTTGAGCATTGGGCTCGATATGACCCGAGATTTAATTCCCGTTACTCCGGCAGCACATTATATGTGCGGTGGCATTATGGTAGATGAATACGGAAGATCATCCATTCATCGTCTATATGCCTGTGGTGAATGTACATCTACCGGATTGCATGGAGCCAATCGACTGGCATCCAATTCATTGCTTGAAGCACCTGTTTTTGCACACAGGATCTATGAAGATGCAATCAAAGCTTTTAAGAACAATGTAATTCCTGATAATATTCCTGAGTGGGATGAAACGGATACGAAATTATCTAATGAGGACATTCTGGTAACGCATAATCTGCGTGAAACTCAAAAGGTAATGAGTGATTATGTTGGAATTGTCCGATCTGATTTCAGACTTGAAAGAGCTTTAAGACGTTTGGGTTTATTATATGAAGAGACCGAAAGTTTTTATAAAATGACCACTTTATCAGTTAAGTTATGTGAACTTCGTAATGTTATACAAAATGCCTACATCGTGATAAAGTCGG
This sequence comes from Pedobacter sp., assembly GCA_041671205.1. GTDB lineage: Bacteria > Bacteroidota > Bacteroidia > Sphingobacteriales > Sphingobacteriaceae > Daejeonella. The sequence goes on along the minus strand of JBAZCD010000024.1, from coordinate 6,280 downwards.
CCATGTTACGTAAAGAAAGCAGAGGCTTGCATTACACCACTGATTATAAGCCTCATGCTCAGGAACCCCATGATACTGTATTTTAATTTATACTTATGCCCCTTATAATACCTGTAAAGAGTAGTTATCCTGAAATTGGCAGAAATTGTTTTCTCGCTGAGAATAGTACAATAGTTGGCGACGTGATCATTGGCGACAATTGTTCAGTTTGGTTCAATGCAGTGATCAGGGGCGATGTAAACTACATCAGGATAGGTAATAATACTAATATTCAGGATGGGGCAGTAATTCATTGCACCTATCTTAAAGCGGGTACAGATATTGGCAATAATGTTTCCATCGGGCATAATGCGCTGGTTCATGGTTGTAAACTGCATGATCATGTACTCATTGGTATGGGCGCCATTGTGATGGATCATGCCACTGTGAATGAATATTGTATCATCGCCGCAGGCGCGATAGTTCTGGAGAATACGATTTGTGAACCGGGTTATCTTTATGCAGGAATTCCTGCCAGAAAGATAAAGCCCTTAACAGAACAGCAGATTGAAATGCTGAATAAGCTCCCCGAAAATTATAAATTATATTCTACCTGGTTTATTCCGGATTCGGAATAACTATATTTTCTTCCAAATCCCAATTAGGTCTTAATGAGATCGACTTTTCGAAGTTCCAGGTTTTTTCGGGCTGATTTCCTGTTTTAAGATTTCCTGTATCCCATTCCCCGTTGTTATTCTCGTCGTAGATTATTCTGATGTAATATTTTGCCGTCGGATATCTTATAAAATTCAGGACTGTGTTTTCCCGTAAGGAATTCTGTTTAAGCACATCCCTTTTTTCATTAAGCCATTGTACTAAATATGTTTTTGCGGTATCAGGAACATTGACCTTTATTGAAATGCTTCCGTAATTATCGTCGGTATCTAATTCAAATTTGCGGTTATATATTTTTGATTTATTGCTAAGTATATCTGTAAAGGCATTTTCACTCAATTTGAGTATATATTGCTTTTTTAATTTCCATGGATATTTTATGCTGTATCTTCTGAGTGAATTAGGGTCCTTTAGGATCTGCATTCCTTTTACAGGTATTGAGTCTTCAAGCAGACTTATTTGCTGCACCTGATAAGATTTGATTGGAGAGGAAAAAAGGAATGTCAGTTCACTTCCGGGCCTGATCTTTGTTCCTGTCAGGTTGTCCACTGCAATTAGTGATTGCACATAGCTATCTCTTTTGTTTCGCCTTAAAGTTATGGTATCCAGCCCCTTTCCTGAAGAGTTGATCACAACGTTTATGGAGTCGAATGTTAATTCGGGCAGCCAGATTGTTGCAGAGTCTCTTTTAGTATTGAACTCAACAGTTTTGTCCTTATCTAAGTTTGCCGGTTCTATAATGCGCAGCGAAGGTTCATTAACAGGTTTGTTAAATATTAAGGTTATTCTGCCATCACCTTCAATACGCCGGTCTTTTACCATAAATACTGAAGGAGTCTCTTTAAATACCTGGAGCACGAGTCCGCTGGTATCCTTGTTTAGTTTTAAGGGTTTGCTCAAAAAACCTATCTCTTCATTTTGTCCGTTGTATATCCTGTCACCGCCTTGTTCAAGCAGAGCATATACATTATAGGTATCTTCTCTCAGGTTTGATAATTTGAATGTACCGGCGGTGTCTGTAATATTGAATATGCTTGCGCGCTTTTTCCCAAAGAGTGAATCCTGACTGATTGGTAATATAAATACCGTTACTTCTTTAAGTTTCTCTTTAGTTAAAGAGTTGATTACACTGCCTGATATTGAAAGTGAATCGATCTCGTTTCCGGTTGAAAATACATAGGAATAATTTTTCAGGATATTGCTTTCGTTTACATCGGCTATGGCTTTCCCAAAATTTATGGTGTAAGTTGTATTTTTTTCCAGCTCCTGCTTAAATTCAATGATGAGGTTTTCTTTCTTTACCTTATAAGCCGGAGGAAGATCCATTGCCGGCGAGATGCTGATCTCTGTAAATTCGTTGCTTAGTTTTACAAATTCGTTAAACTCTATTTCAATTCTTTTAGCCGTAAAATTCTTTGTGTAATTTTTAGGAAACTCAGAAACAATTCCTGGCGGAAGGCTGTCTTTTGGTCCGCCGGTAGGCGACTGCATACTGGCGCAGCCCGATACAAAAGTTGCCAGCCAAAATATGACGATAGAACTAAGGAAAAATACCCTCTTTTTAATTTTAGCCATTTATAAGCCTTATAGACGATTTTCTTTGTTTTTGGGATCAAGATATTAGCCATGTTAAAAAAGTGGCGTATATCTAATTATTTAAAGTCAATTTTAAATTATCATAAATATCAGTAAATGAGATACTTATGAATTATTTTGCCAAATGAACCATTAATACTGAAATATCCGAAGGTGAAACTCCTGAAATCCGGGAAGCCTGACCCAGGGTTCTCGGTTTTATTTTAATCAGCTTTTCTCTTGCTTCTTTTGACAAAGACACGAGGTTAAGATAATTAAATTCAGGATTGATTGTTTGATCTTCCATCCGTTTCATTTTATCTACGATCTCAAGTTCCTTTTCAAAATAACTTTCGTACTTGACTTTTATTTCTGCCTGTTCCACCGTTTCCCTGTCGTAACGATTTAAGATTTTATCGAAATGAGTATCCGCTTTTCTAAGATCTGAAAATCCTACCTGCGGTCTTGTAATCAACTGAAACATTTTAACATTTTGTGAGATTCCTGGTGTGCCCTGTTCTTCAAGAATGGCATTGACCGCATCTGCACCAATTGATGTTGTTTTTAAATAGTTTACGATCAGGTCGGCATTTTCTACTTTCCTCCTGACCTTTTCCAGTCTTTCGTCTGATATCAATCCGAGTTTATGGCCTATTGGACTCAGTCTGATATCAGCATTGTCCTGTCTTAATAATAAGCGATGCTCGGCCCTTGAAGTGAACATACGGTAGGGTTCTTCTGTACCCTTTGTAACCAGATCGTCAATCAGCACTCCTATATAAGATTCGGCTCTTTTGAGTATAAGTCCTTCTTTTTGTTTAATTTTTTGATGGGCATTTATGCCCGCAATAAATCCCTGACATGCTGCTTCCTCGTAGCCTGTGGTTCCGTTAATTTGCCCGGCGAAATAGAGGTTCTCTAGACTCTTTGTTTCCAGTGTGAGACCTAATTGGGTAGGGGGAAAGAAATCATATTCAATTGCATAACCCGGCCTGAACATTTTTGCCTTTTCAAATCCAGGAATTTTGGTAAGCGCTCTGTATTGTACATCTTCGGGTAAGGAAGTTGAAAAGCCGTTAACATAAATTTCCACTGTGTTCCAGCCTTCCGGTTCTACAAAGATCTGATGCCTGTCGCGTTCAGCAAAGCGGTTTATTTTATCTTCTATGGATGGGCAGTATCTTGGCCCCAATCCTTTAATCCTGCCTGTAAACATGGGTGATTTCTCAAAGCCTTCTTTCAGGGTTTCATGCACTTCTGAATTGGTATAGGTTATCCAGCAACATTTTTGGGCTTCGGGTAACTCAACGTCGGTATAGGAGAATCTGCCCCGGTCTTCATCTCCCCATTGTTCTTCCATTCGAGAATAATCAAGTGAACGGCCATCTACCCGGGGTGGAGTTCCTGTCTTCATTCTTCCCGCTTCAAAACCAAGTTCTACTAATTGTTCTGTTATTCCTGTTGCCGATTTTTCTCCGGTTCTTCCTCCTCCGAATTTCTTTTCACCGATATGAATAATTCCATTCAGAAATGTTCCGTTCGTTAAAACAACCGCTTCTGACCTGATCTTAATGCCCAGTGATGTTCTTACGCCACAAACTTTTTTATCTTCTATTAGCAGTGAGGTAGCTGTGTCTTGCCAAAAATCAACGTTCGGTGTTCTCTCCAATGCTAATCTCCACTCTTCTGCAAAGCGTTTTCTGTCGCTTTGGGCTCTCGGGCTCCACATCGCCGGACCCTTAGAACTGTTTAGCATTCTGAACTGTAATGTGGTTTTATCTGTTATTATTCCCGAATAACCACCCAAAGCGTCTATTTCACGCACAATCTGGCCCTTGGCCACCCCACCCATTGCTGGATTGCAGCTCATTTGTGCGATTGTTTCCATATTCATGGTCAGCAATAAAACCTTTGAGCCAAGGTTGGCAGCAGCAGCAGCAGCTTCACAGCCTGCATGTCCGGCACCTACTACTATTATATCGTATTTATCAAACATTTTTTATGATGTTCCACGTGGAACAATAAAGAGTTGTAAAATTAATCATTACTATTTAATAAATGTTTCACGTGGAACACGCTTAAAAAAAGAGCTGAGTGCTGCCAGTGCCCATACACCTTCAAGAATAACGAAAGGATAAAAGTGAATGAGATAGGATGAGTATCCGCATAATGATGCACCAACGATATTAAGTCCGGTGTACCATTTGCTTTCTGTACTCATAATTTTCTTTAGGTTCAGAAAAAAGGCAACTAGCAAGAGACTAACCCCAATTGACGCTATAAGATCTGATTGACTCATATACTTTGTTTTTGGTCTGATAATTCAAGCCACCGAAGTGTTTTGTCATCTATATTGTCTTTAATTTTTTTGATCTCAGTGGCAATATCCGATAATTTGCCATGATCTGTAATACCAGAGTTTAACTCAAGAGTCAGCTCTTTTATTTGAATTTCAAGTTCTTTAATACTTGTTTCCAGATCAGAAAGTTCTTTTTCTTCCTTGAAACTCAATTTTCTTTTTGCCGTTTCCGGAGCGGGAGTATTCTTTATCACTTTAGTTTCTGTCTTTGCCGCTTTCCTGGGCTCTTCCTGTTCAAGCCTGTAATCGGTATAATTGCCAGAGTAGATCTGAACATTTCCGTCGCCTTCAAAAATAAAGAGTTGCTCAGTAAGCCGGTCTATTAAATACCTGTCGTGAGAAACGAGCATTAAGATTCCCGGAAAATTAAGGAGGAAATCTTCCAGTACATTTAAAGTATCAATGTCAAGGTCGTTGGTAGGCTCATCCAGAATCAGGTAATTGGGATTCTTCATTAAAACCCGCATAAGTTGCAAACGTTTTTTTTCTCCTCCGCTTAGTTTGTTTACCATGCCATATTGTTTGGCTGGGGGGAAAAGGAAGTGAGTCAGGACCTGGCTTGCGGTCAGGTTTTTTCCATCAGCCATCGTGATGTACTCTGCGATATTCTTAACCACATCAATAACACGCTCGTCTTCCTTGAATTCGAGCCCTCCCTGACGGTAATAACCAAACACGGTTGTTTCACCAACGTGAACTGTACCGCTGTCGGGCTTTAATACTCCGGTAATGATATTTAAAAGGGTTGATTTTCCTGTTCCATTCTTTCCGGCAACACCGATTCTGTCTCCCTTTTTAAAGGTATAGCTGAAATCCCTAATGACTGGTTTGCCATTGAATGATTTACCTGCATGAACCAGTTCCAGAATCTTGTTTCCCTGCCTTGAAACATTGACACTTAACTCGAGGGATGATTTAATAGTTCTGCCCTTTGTTTTTTCCTCGAGATCGTAAAAGGAGTCGATCCTTGATTTGGATTTAGTTGTTCTGGCCTTTGGCTGACGCCGCATCCATTCCAGTTCTTTTTTCAGAAGGTTAGTATTCTTATTAAACGAGGCATCTTCTGCCGCATTCTGTTCAGACTTCTTCTCAAGATAATAGCTATAATTCCCGTTGAAGTTCTGAAGTTTTCCTCTGTCAAGCTCGATGATCCGGGTAGAAACATTATCCAGAAAATATCTATCGTGGGTTACAAGCAGGATTGTTTTCTGTCCGCTGGTCAAATAGCTTTCAAGCCACTCGATCGTTTCAATATCGAGATGGTTGGTAGGTTCATCCAGTATATATACATCAGGGTCGTCGATCAGCAATTTTGCAAGTGCAAGTCGTTTCCTTTGTCCACCCGACAAGGTTGCGATCTTTTGTTCAAGGTGTTCTATACCCATCCGTCCCAGAATCGTTTTTATTTCATATTCATACTCCCAGGCATTCGCATTGCTCAATTCATCCATGAGTCTGTTCAGAAGTTTTTCGTTGTGAACTTCCTGATTTACAGCCTCTTCGTACTGACGAATGAGCTGCTGACGCTCATTTCCTATGGAATAAATGAAGTCGCTGATAGTCTCCTGATTGGTAAATTGAGGATCCTGTTCCAGGTATCCTATTCTCAGGTCGCGTTCTGTTACTACCTTGCCAAGACTTGGTTGTAAGATTCCTGAAAGTATTCTGAGCAATGTTGATTTTCCTGTTCCG
>JBAZCD010000023.1:0-15101 GCA_041671205.1 Pedobacter sp. | reverse complement strand
TTATGACCGTCCATCCTTACTGGTTAAGGAAAAGTCTGTATTTAAAGGTGACCTTTTTGCAGCTCTTGGTCTGTTAAGTGAAGGTGACAGTGCAACCTTCAAAATCAATATCGACTCAATGGTACAAAAGATGAACCGTCCGCAACCCGCAGATACAACCAAAAAGTATCTGATCTACACCATTAAAATTGACAAAGTAATTCCAAAAGGAAAATTGACCGACAGTCTTTTCCGTGGTAAGATCGATGAATTCCTGAAAGCCGAAATGGAGCAGGCTAAAACTGCAGAAGCAGCTAAAGTGAAAGCATACGTTTCAGCAAAAGGTTTAAAGCCTGCAGTAACTGCTTCAGGTTTAAATTATATAATTTCTAAAGAAGGAACCGGTGCAAAAGCCAATCAGGGTGATACTGTAGTAGTAAATTACACAGGTATGTTCTTAAGCGGAAAAGTATTTGACAGCAGCCTTCCTGAGGTAGCCAAGAAAAATGGAACATTTAACCCGCAGCGTCCTTACGAACCATTGAAAATTCCGGTTGGAATGGGTGGTTCTATTCCGGGATTTGAAGAGGGATTAATGCTATTAACCAAAGGTGCTAAAGCGACCATAATCTTACCTTCAAAGCTGGCTTACGGTGAGCAGGGAAATCAGGGTATTCCTCCATTCACTCCGCTTGTTTTTGAATTGGATATGGTAAACATTATACCTGCAAAAGCAGGGTCTGTAACAGCTCCTGTTGCTGCTGCTCCAAAACAATAAGAAATAAGGAATACATAAAAAAGCCCTTTCTGAATATTCAGAAAGGGCTTTTTTATGTACAAAGGTTTAAAGTATTCTAAACCCTGGAAGTCTTTTCCAATATTTCCATATAATATTCCTCATAAAAGGGCAGAATAAGGCTCAGATCGAATTGCTGCGCCCGTTTAAGTGCTCCTTCCTTGAAAGCAGCCAGCTGTCTGTCATCTTTTAAAACAAACATCGCGTGAGCCGCCATGGCATCAATATCACCTACATTGTCCATGAACCCGGTCACTCCATTTATATTTAACTCTGGTAAACCGCCCGTATTTGAAGTGATCACAGGAACCTTGCAGGCCATAGCCTCCAGCGCAGCCAGTCCAAAGCTCTCCGATTCCGAAGGCATAATGAACAGGTCAGCAACCGAAAGGATCTCTTCTACCGCATCTTGCTTGCCTAAAAACCGGACACTATCACAAATTTCCAGATCACGGCAAAGCTGTTCACAATAAACCCGCTCCGGACCATCGCCAACCATTAATAATTTGGAAGGGATCTCCTTTTGTATCTTTTCGAAAATATGAACCACGTCCTGAGTCCGCTTTACTTTTCTGAAATTAGATGTATGCACAACGATTCGCTCATTATTAGGAGCAATAGCCAGCTTAAAATGATCCTTAGCTTTGAGGCTAAAGCGCTGCATATCAATGAAATTCGGAATCACTTTAATGTCCTTGGTTATGTCAAAGTGCTTATAGGTATCTTCCTTCAGATTTTCTGAAACGGCAGTCACACCATCAGACTGATTGATTGAAAAAGTAACGACCGGTTTATAGGTAGGATCTTTACCTACCAGTGTAATATCTGTACCGTGCAGGGTAGTAACTACCGGAATATGAATGCCAAATGTTGCCAGGATCTGCTTTGCCATAAAAGCCGCCGAAGCGTGCGGAATAGCATAATGCACATGTAAAATATCCAGTTTCTCAAACCGCACCACATCCACCAGTTTGCTTGCTAAAGCAAGTTCATAAGGCGGGTAATCAAACAAGGGGTAGTTTGAAACAGAAACCTCATGGTAATATAGATTCTCGGAGAAGAAATCAAGGCGGGCCGGCTGCCTGTAGGTGATAAAATGAACCTGATGTCCATTATCTGCCAAAGCTTTACCTAACTCTGTGGCTACCACCCCGCTACCACCGAAGGTAGGATAACATACAATTCCTATTTTCATCTGTTTATTTTTTGTTTTTTAATGGCGATGAAGCTATCATGAGCATATTCATGATAGTAAACAAGCGGTACGCTCATGATGGTTTCATATTGAGGATTCTTCCCGAAGCAAATTTACTAATTATGATGAGCCTGGAACTGACAGGATAATTTTGCTTTCCTGCAGAACTGATTACAAAGTAAATTGTTTAGAAGGAAATTAGTGTTAGTATAATGTAACAAATCAAAATAGGGAACAAATCAGCCTGGTTTATTTCTGAATTGCTTCATAAATTACATCCTGGATACGCCCCCGGATATTCAATTCAAGCAGTTTCGTGCTGACACCCGGGTTTACCCTGTTCGATAAAAACACATACACCAGATTGTATTTTGGATCCACCCAAACACAGGTCCCGGTATAACCAGTATGACCAAACGTTTGGGACGAGGCCAGTCTGGAAGGATAGCCTTTTGTACTTTCTTCATCCCAACGGTCAAACCCAAGCCCGCGGCGACTCACTGCCGATTGCTTTGCTGTGAACATATCCACGGTTTCAGCTTTAAAATACCGGGTTCCGCCATACGTTCCTTTGTTCAGTATCATCTGGTATAATATGGCCAGATCATTGGCATTGGCAAAAAGTCCGGCATGACCTGAAACACCACCAACCATGGCAGCTCCCTGATCATGAACATATCCTTCGAGCAAAGTTTTTCTGAACTCTTTGTCATCTTCGGTTGGAATTATTTCCTCTTTAGGAAATCGCAAACGCGGGTTGAAACCTGCCCTGGTCATCCCAAGCGGCCTATAAAACTGCTCCATCACGTAATTTTCCATGGATTTCCCCGACTGGCGTTCGACCATCTCTTTCATGAAATACATACTCAGGTCGCTGTAAACATATTTTCCCTCATTAGCCAGCGCAGAATTAAGCATTTGAGGCCACATAACCTGCTTGAAATAAGCTTTACGTATGTAATAATTATCTGCAACTTTTGTCGGATAGGCTGCTGAAGAATCGCGGCTATAGTCACTTTCTGCCATATTCCTGTAAAACGGAATATAAGGAATGAAACCTGCCTGGTGAAGCATCACCTCCCTCACCGGTATATCTTTTTTATTGGTATTACGTGATCTTGGAATGTAAGCCCCAATGTTCGTATCAAGTTTTAGCTTTTGCTGTTCATACAAACGCATAACTGCCATGGTTGTAGCAGAAATTTTTGTAACTGAAGCAAGATCGTATATGTCTGTGATCCGCGTAGGGGTCGTATCAATATAGGTTCGGGTGCCGTATGCCTTATTGAAAATTATTTTTCCGTCCTTAACCACCATCACCACCGCGCTGGGTGTAGCTTTCCCGCGTATCGCTTCAGCAGCGATATCATCAATGGCCTTCAGATCAGCAATGTTAATACCCAACTCTTCGGGTACAGTATATTTTAATCTGAGCGGAACAGTAGCAAAGCCTGCACCTGAGACATATTTAGCAGATATCTCCTGATTAAGCCGGGCACTTGCAGCCACTCCGCCGAATGCCAGCTGCGCAGCAAAATTCGCCGATCCTGCCGATTTTTTTTCTGACCAGATAATCGGGGCATTTAAGTTTTCGAGCAGTTTGAGGCTCCTTGCTTCACCGTAGAGACTGACGATCAGCTGCTTATTCAATTGAAGATCCAGCAATAATGGAATCGTTCGCGGATCATTTAATGACTGATCAGTTACCTGAACAATAAGTGTATTAAAAAACTTCAGATCGTCATTCAGATCATTAAAACTTAGCATATCATGATTATATACCGTTGATTCAAAAGACTGCACAGAAGTATATTTATTTAAAATGCTGTCAAATTCGGAAGCATACGCCGAGCCAATATTGACGCTGGCAATGGTGAGTTCCTGCAGATTCTTCAGGGGAACAAGCTGATTCCCGTTATTGAGTAAAACCGTTGACTTTTCAATGATTTTCCCCTCATTCACAATGGCCAGGTTCCGGAGATGCATCGACATCTGGGCGCAGGCGGGTATTGACAACAGGCTCAACAAACAGCTTATAAATAATACCGGACCGGAATTCAGAAATTTATTTAGTATATACATTCTCTCCATTAAGATAGGTTTTTAACACGTTAACCTTAAACAGGCTGCCTGCATCTGCTTTCATCAGATCCTGATCAAGCATCACAAAATCAGCAAATTTTCCGGCTTCGAGGCTTCCCTTTTCTTTCTCCTCAAAATTGCCCTTTGCTGCCCAGATCGTCATTCCCCGTAAAGCCTCTTCACGGGTCAATGCATTTTCCATCTGATATCCGGATGCATGGTAGCCTTTCATATCCTTGCTGACCACTGCCGCATAAAAGGTGTACATCGGGTTAATATTCTCAACCGGGAAATCGGTTCCCAATACCAGCCAGCCATTCTGATCCAATAATTGCTTAAGGGCATAAGCACCCTTAACACGCTTAGTACCCAGCTGGTCGCCGGCCCAATACATATCTGAGGTAGCATGGGTACTCTGCACCGAGGGTATGACATTATTTTCGCCGAATAATTTAAAATCGGCCTGGTTCACAACCTGAGCATGTTCAATACGCCAGCGTGAATCATTTTTACCCTTCAATACTTTTGCATAAACATTCAGAATTTCACGGTTAGCTGAGTCGCCGATGGCATGCGTATTCATCTGGAACCCCGCCCTGGCTATTTTCTGAGCAACCGCCGCAAAATGCTTCTTATCACTTAACAGAAATCCGGAATAAGAAGGTTTATCACTGTAAGGCTCCAGCAGGCAGGCTCCCCGTGATCCCAACGCTCCGTCTGCATAAACTTTAAAAGAACGGATATTTAAACGATCCGTTTTAATGGCCCCATTCTTAAACAGGAAATCATAATTTTCCTGATCATCATGAAGCATTCCATAGATCCGCATCTTCAACTGATTGCTTATATGGAGTTCAGTGATCAGAGGTATGAGGCTGTAATTGATGCCGCAATCTGTGACAGTGGTCAGTCCGGCAGCAAAGCAATTCTTTTGTGCATCCATCAGAGATTTACGGATCTGAACAGCAGTCTGGGGCGGAATTTTCGAATAAACCAGACCCTGAGCATTGTCAACCAGAATTCCTGTAAGCTTTCCATTCACGGTTTCCACCTCACCGCCTGTCAGTTTCTCTCCGGGTTTCAGACCTGCTATTTCCAGAGCCGCCTTGTTTGCAATTGCTGCATGCCCGTCAATGCGCGATAGTATGACCGGACGATTTGGAAAAAGCTCATTCAGCTCAGAATTATCCGGAAACTCACGGTTTGTCCAATCGTTCTGGTCCCAGCCCCGCCCTATGATCCATCCTTCCGGATTCTCAAGACTAAACTGTTTTAACTTTTCAAGAATCTCTTCCCAACTCCTGGTTCCAACCAGATCGGCGTTCTGGAGCCCCTGTCCGTAACCATAAAAATGTGAATGCCCATCAATAAAGCCGGGATAAATAGCCTTGCCTTCAGCATCAAGCTGTTCTCCCCTGTATTTTTTCAGGATATCTTCTGATGTTCCAAGTTCCAGCATCTTGCCATCCTTTACTGCAAATGCCTCAGCAACTGAAAATTTTTCATCTACGGTGTACACCACTGCATTGTGAACAATCAGATCAGCCTGTTTTTGAGAATTGCAGGAAAAAACCAGAACAGAAATAGCCAGTAAAAAGAATTTCCTAATCATCATAAGAGTTATTTGAGTCATGCTTTCAAACGGTAAATATAAATTATGCTTAAGCAATTACCCTGCAAAAACTGAATTAAAAAACTGGTTCGGAAATTTAAAAATTAAAATTACAGAACCGCGTAAATAATTGATATTCAGTATATTATTTTTCAATAAAAATAATTATTTTTATTGAAAGCTCTGTACTTGAAGAACTTAACTGTAACAATTTAAAAGTTCAATTATCGAATATTCTACTAAAACAAACTATAAATAAAAATGAAACAGAATTTTAAAAAAGGTATTAAATACTTTATTCTAATAGCCATCGTAGCTATTGTTGGGTTGCTTAGCTATGTAAGTTTTGCACTTCCGGATGTTGGAGATCCTGAAAATATTACTATTGAAATTACCCCCGGGCGAATTGAGAGGGGCAAATACCTGGCCAATAGTGTGAATGCCTGTTTGGATTGTCATTCTAAAAGAGACTGGACAAAAACAGCGGGGCCGGTGATTGAAGGTACATTAGGACAGGGAGGCGAAGAGTTTAACCAGGAATTTGGGCTTCCTGGTAAGTTTTTTGCCAAAAATATCACGCCATATGCTTTGAAAGACTGGACTGACGGAGAAATATTCAGAGCTATAACCTCCGGAGTAAATAGAGATGGCAAAGCCTTATTTCCACTGATGCCGCATCCAAATTACGGTCAATCAGATCGTGAGGATATCTATTCAATTATAGCCTATATCCGTACACTGAAACCAATTGAGAATGTCATTCCTGAATCAGAACCAGAATTTCCAATGAACTTCATTATCAATACGATCCCTCAAAAGGCTCAGTTTTCCAGGATCCCTGACCAGAGCAATCCGGTAGCTTATGGTGCTTATATTTTTAATTCAGCAGATTGCAGTGGATGCCACACACAAAAGGAGAAAGGAAACCCAATTCCCGGCCTGGAGCTGGCAGGAGGCTATGAATTTAACATGCCTACAGGCGGTGTGGTTCGATCGGCGAATATTACCCCGGATACGGAAACCGGTATTGCCGGATGGACCGAAGAATTCTTTGTCAATCGCTTTAAATCCTATGCTGACAGCACTTTCAAACCGGCAGACATTAAGCCCGGAGAGTTTAATACTGTGATGCCATGGGCGATGTTCGGAACAATGAAGACTGAAGATCTTAAGGCTCTCTATGCCTATCTTCGTACTGTAAAGCCTGTAAAAAATAAAGTTGTGAAATTCAGTCCGGTGCAGGCAGAGTAATTCTGAAGTCGCTAACCCCTGATATTTCCATCCTAAGTCTGCTGTGTTTAAATTAAACCAGCAGACTTTATCATTCCTCTCTCCCTTTATTCTAATTATACCTCCCTTAAGATTAAAACACCTTATCTTTGGTTAAGGAAAACACAAAATATTCAGAACCCTGAAAGATTTCTGTTATTTTACCAATTCGATTTTTAATTAAAATACGTTGAGAATCCATTGCGGAATTCTCCTGAATACGATAAACTAAAATAATTTGTCTGATATAATACAGCTTTTACCTGATTCGGTCGCCAACCAGATTGCGGCAGGAGAAGTGGTGCAAAGACCAGCCTCCGCATTAAAGGAACTGATTGAAAACGCGATTGATTCGGGCGCAGATAAGATCCAGGTTCTGATCAGGGATGCCGGAAAATCTCTCGTTCAGGTTATTGATAACGGATGCGGGATGAGTATGACCGATGCACGTATGTGTTTCGAACGCCATGCTACTTCCAAGATCAGGAAAGCTGAGGATCTTTTTGCTATCCGTACCATGGGTTTCAGGGGTGAGGCTATGGCTTCCATTGCCGCTATTGCTCAGGTAGAATTAAAGACCCATCGTCATGAAGATGAACTGGGAACCCTGATACGGATCGAAGGCTCAGAGATCATCAGCCAGGAGCCTGTTTCCTGCATGCCGGGAACCAGTATCAGTGTAAAGAATTTATTTTACAATACCCCTGCCAGACGCAATTTCCTGAAAAGCAATTCTGTAGAAATGCGTCATATAAACGATGAATTTCAACGTGTTGCATTAGCCAATCCCGAAATATTCTTCACGCTGCATCATGATGGCAATGAAGTTTTTCACCTGCCTAAGGGAAGCCTGAAGCAAAGGATTATACATCTTTTTGGAAATGCCTATAATCAGAAGCTGGTTCCTGTAGAAGAGGAAACCTCAATCATTGGACTCAAAGGATACATTGGCAAACCTGAATTCGCAAAAAAGACCAGGGGTGAACAATTCTTCTTTGTAAACAATCGATTTATCAAAGATCCTTACTTGAATCATGCGGTAATGAATGCCTTTGAGGAGGTATTAAGTTCTGACAGCTTCCCTCTTTATGTTTTGTTCATTGACATTGACCCTTCAAAAATCGACATCAATGTACATCCCACCAAAACTGAGATCAAATACCAGGATGAAAAGGCCATTTATGCCATCATCCGTTCGGCAGTCAAACGATCTTTAGGGCGATACAATATCAGTCCGACACTTGATTTTAATCAGGAAACAGGCTTCAGCCAGATGATTACTCATAAGGCACATGAAGATATTATACCCCCGGCAATCTCATTCAATCCCGACTTCAATCCCTTCAGCCCGGTAAAGGCTGAGCGCGAAATCCACTCTCTGAGAAATACCGGTGATGAAAGAAAAAACATCACTAAGAACTGGGGGGCTTTGTATGAGATCGTACAACCCGATGAGCCCCGGCAAAAAGGACTTGAACTGGAAGGGAATCGCCATATTGAGCTTGAAAACCAGGTAATTAAGAGCATTGGCAAGCAGATCTTTCAGCTGCATAACCGTTTCATCATCTCGCAGATCAAATCCGGATTTATGCTGATCGATCAGCAGGCAGCTCACGAGCGGATACTATACGAACGCTTTCTGCAGCATCTCGAAAACCGTCAGGGTGCTTCTCAGCAAAGTTTATTTCCGCAAACAGTTACGCTAAATACCAGTGATTTTGAGCTTGTTAAAGAACTTTTACCTGATATCCATGCCCTGGGTTTCCAGATCCGTACATTCGGAAAAAACACCTTCATTATTGAGGGTATACCAGCAGATATCGGAACAAATATCAGCGAAGTTGAAATGCTTGAACACCTGATCGAAGGCTTCAAGAATAACCAAAGTGCCTTAAAATTGAATAAACGCGACAGTCTGGCAAGAGCGCTGGCACGCAATACATCCATAAAATCAGGATTGGTTCTGTCGGCAGATGAAATGAACCAGCTTATTGATGAGTTATTTGCCTGCGAAATGCCTAATACTTCCCTTAGCGGGAAACCAGTGATCAGCACGTTTACACTGGAAGAATTACTACAAAGATTTGAAAAATAACAGCAGTATAATTATATCATGACTAACAGAATGTCCCCATTTGCACATATACCACCGGTAGTAAAAAACCTGCTGATCATCAATGTGATTTTCTATATCGCAACCCTGATGTTCGGCGGCCCGATGATGACTCAGGTTCTGGGTGTTCATTATTTTGACAGCCCTGATTTCAGGATCTGGCAGGTAATTACTTACATGTTCATGCATGATTTTTCTTCATTATTCCATATTATGTTCAATATGTTTGCCCTCTATACCTTTGGATCAACCATTGAATATACGATGGGATCAAAACGGTTCCTGAATTTCTATCTGATTACAGGTTTGGGGGCACTGGCCCTCCAATTAATGGTGCAAAGTATCGAGGTTTATAATATTAGCGGCAGCATCGTTAATAATGGTTCTTTCATGGTCGATTCATTAAAAAGAACCATTTCTTTTAATCCCGACCTGATCAGTAAAGATCAGGCTTCTACACTCCTTGGTATTTATCTTACCCCAATGGTGGGAGCATCGGGTGCAATTTTTGGCTTACTGATCGCATTTGGCATGCTTTTTCCCAATGCAGAACTGTTCATCATGTTCATTCCTGTACCGGTAAAAGCAAAATATATCATTCCGGTTTATGTATTACTCGAATTAGTTCTGGGGGTTAAGCAATTTTCCGGCGACTCGGTGGCACACTTCGCACATTTGGGCGGAGCCTTATTTGGTTTTATCTTAGTGAAGATATGGCATCTCAAACGCCATGATAATTTTTATGACTAAATCTTTGTTCAGCGAATTATACTTCAAGGTATTCCGCTCAGGGAGTCCTCTTTTTTTGTTCATCGGAATTAACGTCCTGATATTTCTTGCAATCAGCCTCTTTGCAGTTGGTGAATTTTTGTTTGGCGGTAATTCTGCCACTGCCGACTGGATAGGCATTCAGCTCTCACTGCCGGCAGACCTCGAAGTCCTTCCCTATAAGTTCTGGACCATTTTCACTTATATGTTCGTTCAGCGTGATTTCTTTCACATTCTGTTCAATATGCTATGGCTATACTGGATGGGAATTATTTTTATGGATTTTCTGAATAAGCGTCAATTCATTTTCACTTATCTGGCCGGAGGAATATCAGGAGCCCTGCTATACATTCTGGCCTATAATACCTTGCCAGCCTTTACAGGAATCTCCCAAAATTCTATCCTGCTGGGCTCTTCAGCTAGTGTAATGGCCATTGTAGTCGCTACCGCGACCTTAGTCCCCGATTTTTCTATTCGCTTATTATTTTTCGGCACAGTTCGGCTGAAATACCTGGCTGTAGCTTATTTTGTTCTGGATATTATCGGCATGGGCGGAGGAAATCCGGGAGGCAGCATCGCCCATATCGGAGGTGCCATTTTAGGTTTTATTTATATCAAACAGTTAAATAATGGCCGCGATCTGAGCAATATACTGAAGAAAAGGTCGAAACTGAAAGTAGTAAGGAATAAGAGCGATATTTCCTCAGCTGCCGAATTCACAGATCAGGAAACTATAGACAGAATTCTGGATAAGATCTCCACATCAGGATATGACAGCCTGAATAAAACTGAAAAAGAACAATTATTTAAGGCAAGTAAAAAATAATGGCAAAATTCAGCAGAAAAAGGCCGCGCATTCATCTGTTCAGCAAGTTTATTCTTGTTGTGAATGTATTTGCAGTTCTTTCTCTTCTTTTAGGCTATCTGGCATCCTATACAGATCCGGTTTCTTTCTGGATCCCATCCTTTTTCGGGCTGGCCTATCCTGCTATCTTATTTGTTAATATTCTGTTCGTTATTTACTGGCTTATCCGCTGGCCAAAATTCTCCCTGATCTCGGGAATAGCCATCCTTGCCGGCTGGAGTGTGATTTTGAATTACGTTGGATTCAGAGAAAGCACGGCGATCATGGTTCCAAAATCCTCAGAAAGCTTTATCAGGATCATGACCTATAACGTTCATAATTTTAAACAATTCGGAGATAATAACGACCAGTTCACCAAAGACCAGATCCTCAATATTATCCGTAACGAACAACCCGATGTGATTTGCTTTCAGGAATTCTTCAGCAGAAAGAAAGGTGAATATAATTTCAGAAAACACATACTGGAGATCCTCAAAACAGAACATTACTATTTCAAACCTTCAACTGATAATGGGTATGAAGCTATTGGAATGGCTATCTTCTCAAAATTTCCGATCGTAAATCACGGAAACATCCAGTTTGCAAAGAAGATGAACTGGAACGAGGCTGTATACGCAGATCTGAAGAAAGGCAATAAGATCTTCAGGGTTTACAATGTACATTTCCAGTCAATCAGTTTTCAGCCTGAAGATTATCAGTATCTGAAAAAAGTAACCAAAGAGATCGACACTGATGTTGAATCTCCCAAAAAGATCGGGGCAAGGCTGAAGCGGGCATTCATCAAGCGAGGCAATCAGGTAAAGATGGTGAAACAGCATACCAACTCATGCACCATCCCCTACGTTGTTGCCGGTGATTTTAATGATACGCCAATATCCTACACTGTGAAAACGATCTCCAGGGGCATGAATAACGGATTCAGGGAGAAAGGAAGCGGATTCGGCGTAACCTACAATGGAGCGTTTCCGAATTTCCAGATAGATTATATTTTCACCTCACCCGAATTTAATGTCATGAACTATCTGATCATTGACAAGAAACTATCGGATCATTACCCGGTCAGAACTGATCTGGAATTAAAATAAAAGCGTTCAATATCCCCGAAAAATCAATTTTCAATTTTTAAGTTTGCAGCATGGATAGTAACCTGGTCATATACAACACTCTTTCAAGAACTAAAGAAAAATTTGAGCCTTTTCATCCACCGCTTGTCGGTTTATACGTCTGCGGCCCGACAGTTTACAGCGATGTTCATTTGGGTAACTGCCGTACTTTTGTTTCGTTCGACCTGATCTACCGTTACCTGCTTCACCTGGGCTATAAAGTAAGATATGTGCGTAACATCACAGATGCCGGCCATCTGGAAGGTGATATGGACGAAGGAGACGATAAATTTGCCAAAAAAGCCAGGCTGGAACAGCTGGAGCCTATGGAGATTGTTCAGAAATACACCCTCGGCTTTCGTGAGGTGATGAGCCTTTTTAATGCACTGCCTCCGGGAATTGAACCAACAGCAACCGGGCATATCATTGAACAGATTGAGATGGTTAAACAGATCTTAAAAAATGGTTATGCTTATGAGGTAAATGGCACTGTTTATTTCGATGTCGAAAAATACTGCAAGGAATTTAATTATACCATACTGACAAACAGGCAATTAGATGATCTGCTGGAAAACACCAGGGAACTGGGCGGACAGAATGAAAAACACGGACGGCTGGATTTTGCCCTGTGGATCAAAGCAAAACCTGAACATCTCATGCAATGGCCTTCTCCATGGGGAGCTGGTTTTCCGGGATGGCACATTGAATGTTCAGCTATGAGCAGTAAATATCTTGGCGATAGCTTTGATATTCATGGCGGAGGAATGGATCTGGCAGCAACGCACCATACCAATGAGATCGCACAATCTCAGGCATGCAATCATGTTCAGCCGGCCAAATACTGGATGCATACCAATATGCTTACTGTAAACGGAACGAGGATGTCAAAGTCTAAAGGGAACGGCTTTCTGCCTTATGAGCTGTTTACCGGAAATCATGAACTGCTTTCGAGGGGTTTCTCCCCGATGTCTGTTCGTTTTTTTATGCTTCAGGCACATTACAGAAGCACGCTCGACTTTTCTAATGAGGCGCTGGAAGCTTCTGATAAAGGATTTAAGCGATTGATCAATGCCTATGGCCTGCTTGAAAAACTAAATCCTTCCCAAAAGTCGGAAGTTGATCTGAAAAGCCTTTCAGAACGATGCTATAACGCCATGAACGATGACTTTAACAGCCCGGTGCTAATTGCCGAACTATTTGAGGCCGTACATATCATCAATAGCATTTATGATGGCAAAACTGCCGCAACAGCAAGCGATCTTGAGGCATTGAAAAAGCTGATGAATGACTTTGTTATCGGGGTTTTGGGATTAAAGGAAGAAAGCAACCAGACTGACGATATGGGCAAGCTGCTCGACTTCGTTATCGAACTTCGTACTGAAGCAAAGGAAAATAAAGATTATGCTACTTCAGATAAGATCAGGATAGGCTTAAATGCTATCGGAATTCAACTGAAGGATAATAAAGAAGGAACCACCTGGAATAAGATCTGAAACAGGCCTTAAATCCAATGACTGAATTTCGGCAAATTCAGCCAAATTTTCAACGCTGAACCTGATCTATCCGAAAGCTTTGATTTTTGATTTTAAAATAACTTTGTCCTGATGGGTAATTTATCTTAGCTCTTATCTGAAAAGCTGCAAATAAAAATCCTGGCCGGTTATGGCATAATTTATGTTCAGTACAGAGGAGATCAGACCTAAGACCATAGTATTCATAAAAATGAACCGATTCTCCATATTATTCAGCCTGCTGCTATCCATTTCAATAAACGGCTTCGGACAGGCAAGCAATGGAAGAGTAAATTCGCTTGTAGCTGCAGAAAACTATTTCTCAGCTTTTGCCAAAAAGGAAGGGGCAAGGGAGGCATTTTTGAGAGTTTCAGGTGAAGAAACACTCATTTTCAGGCCTGATCCGATAAAAGTTAACGATTTTTATACTAAAGGAACAATTGACGGTCCCGGTCAGCTTAGCTGGGAACCTGTTTATGCTAAAATATCCCGCAGCGGCGACTGGGGATTTACCACCGGACCTTATACGTATTCAGCCGGTCCGGAGGCAGATCCTGCTTACGGACAATATCTGTCGGTATGGCTGGCAAATAAAAAAGGAGTATGGAAATTAGCCCTTGATCTGGGAATTTCGCATGGCAAACCCGATCATAAACCTGAATTAAATTTTACAGATCCCAATACTTTTAAATTCTACAGACCACTATCGCAAAGCCGGCTAAAGCAGCGGGAAGATATGATTATAACCACCGATAAATTGTATTCCAGTACACTGATTAAAGATCAGAGTCTGGCTTACGACGTATTTCTGACAGACTATTCCCGTCTTTTATTCCCCGGGTATGAGCCGATCATTGGAAAAGCAAGAATCAATAATTTTATAGGCAAGAATCAACTCAGCATTGAATCTGTACCTCAGGTTGCCAACCGCGCACTGGGCAGCGATCTGGCTTATACTTACGGTAATGCCTATATCACCAAAGACATGGTAATTACTAAATACAATTACGTCAGGATCTGGGAATCACAGGAGGGCTATAAATGGAATGTAATTATTGAAATATTTACTCCTGCCGGCAAGGGAAACTGATTGGTGGATTATGGGTTGTGAACAATTTTTAATATATATATACTAAATTTGTAACTTATAAGGAAATAAGAAACCCTGACAACTCATAACTCATAACTGTTAACACATGAGCGCAAGTCCACACAATTACCGGAATCTTCTGGAAGCAGTCAACGGGCTTCGGAGCAGAGGATATAACTATGATTTTCACTATGAAGACGCCTGTCTTTTCTGTGCCAGTATAAGTGAGAAATTTCAGGCAGATGATTTAAAGATCACGGAGTATTACCGTTTCGAAGGCATGAGCGATCCGGAAGACAGCTCAGTAATCTATGCCATTGAGAGCAAGCAAGGGCATAAGGGCATCATCATAGATGCTTATGGAGCTTATTCGGATGAGCACAAGACTGCATTCCTTTCGAACATTAAAGTAGTTGATTAGAGCAGATTGCGGATAATCATTTCGGTACTGATCCCTTCTGCTTCAGCTTTATAGTTTTTTACGATCCGGTGCCTTAAGATCGACTCAGCAACGGCCTGTACATCCTCTTTATCAGGAGAGTATTTACCCGAAACAGCCGCATGGCATTTAGCTCCAAGAACCAGGAATTGTGATGCTCTGGGCCCTGCTCCCCAGCTTAAAAATTTATTAACCTCATCAGTAGCAGAAGCTGTTCCCGGACGGGTTCTGGCAGCCAGGGATACTGCATATTCGATTACATTATCTGTGATCGGTATC
>JBAZCD010000022.1:0-15223 GCA_041671205.1 Pedobacter sp. | reverse complement strand
CCGATTTTCTTAGTCCTGTTGATCTTGAGTCCATTTCACCTGATAATGGGTTTTTTACCAGCCATCTGGGCACTAAAATTGTAGCCTATCATGCTGATTTTCCTGATCTTGACAGTGGCCTTTTTGATATTGCACTGATCGGAGTACTGGAAGACCGGAATTCAATAAATAATTTGGGGGCCGCTCTTGCCCCCGATGCTTTCAGACAAAAATTTTACGAGCTGAATGAGGGTAATTATGCCACCCGGATCGTTGATCTTGGAAATATTAAAGCGGGGCATAAGGTTTCGGATACCTATGTTGCATTGAAACTGCTTGTAGCTGAACTGATTAAAAAGAATATTCTGCCGGTAATTATTGGGGGTGGTCAGGATCTTACCTATGCCCAGTTCATGGCTTATGAAGAGCTGGAGCAGAAAGTGGATCTTCTGGTGGTGGATTCGCATTTTGATCTGGATGACAATACAGAGGGAACGATAGAAACTACTTCTGTCGCCTATCTGAATAAGATCTTTTTACACGAGCCCAACTACCTCTTCAACTTCAGCAATATCGGCTATCAAACCTTTTATGTTAACCAGGAAAGTCTGAAACTGATGGATAAGCTCTATTTTGACGTTTATCGCCTGGGAGATTTTTCAGGCAATATCGGTGTCGCCGAGCCTGTTATCCGGAACTCGAATATGATCAGTTTTGATATTTCGGCAATCCGCTCATCGGATGCCATCGGGAATGCAAACGCAACTCCCAATGGATTTTACGGAGAAAATGCCTGTCAGATAACCCGTTATGCCGGAATGAATGATAAGCTTACTTCAATTGGCTTTTATGAATATAATCCTGCCTATGATCTGAACGGACAAACAGCCATGCTTCTGGCCCAGATGATCTGGTACTTTGTGGATGGATTTTATAACCGGAAGAAGGAATTTCCTCTGCTTCCCAAATCACAATACATTACCTACCGGGCAAGCCTTAAAGACGGTTCACATGAGCTGGTCTTTGTAAAAAGCAAAAAGTCAAACCGTTGGTGGATGCAGGTTCCTTACCCATCCGGAAAGTCCGGGAACGAAAGACATCACCTGGTTCCATGCCGCTATGAAGATTATCAGACAGCCAATTCTGGCGAAATGCCGGATCTGTGGTTGAGGACGTATCAGAAACTTATTTGAGTTATCGGTTACGGGTTATGAGCACCCATAACTCATAATCCACAACAACAAGGTTTTTAGCCTGATTGATAACTGTTAACAGACCACACTCATTGTTTTCAATATTATCTATATCTTCACTCTAATTCAGAACTTTCCAAATGCTACTTCTCGGTATCGACCTCGGCACTTCATCTATTAAAGTTTCAGTTGCAGATTCTCAGACACAAAAGAGTCTTTGTACCATTCAGTATCCCGAAACGGAAACAGGGATCATTGCTGAGCAGGCCGGATGGGCCGAGCAATCGCCGGAAATATGGTGGGAGCATGTTCAGAAAGCTATTTTGAAAGCAAATGCATCAGGGTTTTATGATCCTTCTGATATTGCTGCGGTTGGTATTGCTTACCAGATGCACGGACTGGTACTGGTTGATAAGGATCAGAAAGTGCTCAGGAATTCAATTATCTGGTGCGACAGTCGTGCTGTAGGAATCGGAAACGAGGCTTTAAATGCAATAGGAGAACAGAAATGTCTTTCACATCTGCTGAATTCTCCTGGAAATTTTACCGCTTCCAAACTGGCCTGGGTTAAGCAGAATGAGCCCGGAATTTTTGAGAGAATTGATAAAGTGATGCTTCCTGGCGATTTTATTGCTATGAAGCTGACCGGTAATATTACTATCAGTATATCGGCTCTGTCTGAGGGAGTGTTCTGGGATTTTCAAAAGAACGACCTTTCGGAGGATGTACTCGCTTATTTCGGGTTTAGCAGGGATATAATTCCGGAGATTAAACCGGTATTTGCAGAGCATGGTAGTTTGGGTGGAAAGCAAGCTGATAGTTTAAATTTACGAAGTGGTATTCCGGTTACATACAAAGCCGGAGACCAGCCCAATAATGCACTTTCGCTGAATGTACTTAAGCCTGGAGAGGTTGCTGCCAATGGAGGTACTTCGGGGGTAATTTATGGAATTTCAGACCAGCTGACCTATGATCAGCAGTCCAGAATCAACAGTTTTGCTCATGTAAATTATAGCAATGAGCAAAAGCGGATAGGCGTACTTTTATGTATCAACGGTACAGGAATAATGAACCGCTGGGCTAAAGATGTAATCGGCGCCGGGATCAGCTATGATACAATGAATGCTAAGGCTAAAGAGGTGAGCATCGGTAGTGCCGGACTCAGGATCATTCCTTTTGGAAACGGTGCTGAGCGTATGCTAAATAACAGGAATGTTGGGGCCCATTTTCATCATATCGATTTGAATAAACATAGCTCCGCCCATATTTTCAGGGCAGTACAGGAGGGGATTGCCTTTGCTTTTCGCTACGGATTAGATATCATGCGTGAGAATGGAATGCATCCCGCCATTATACGTGCCGGAAAAGCCAATCTGTTTTCCAGCGAGCTTTTTATGGAAACATTTGTGAATGCCTGCGGAGTTCCGCTCGAATTATACAGTAATGAAGGAAGCATCGGTGCAGCTATTGGTGCAGGCATTGGCCTTGGAGAACTTAGTACTGAAAATGCATACTCAAATCTGAAACCACTGAGTAAGATCGAACCTCAAAAATCAGCAGAATACGAGGCGATTTATCAGGAATGGAAGGAATTGTTGCTGGGGCATTTGTAGGCTTGCCTAGCAGTACTGTCATTGCGAGGAGGCACGACGAAGCAATCTTATGACATTTGGTAATAATAGCCAGGGGATTGCTTCGCTTCGCTCGCAATGACAAAAACCTACACTCGCAATGACAAGTAGCAATCAAAATCCTATCTCCCTCTCCAAAAATGATAATCCGCAAAGCGTATAAATTGCTTCCAGTCATAAACCCTCAGGTCATGCTTCCCTTCCCGGTTATGATAAGCCAGGGGAGGTTCTGTGATTGGCGTATTTAATCCCGGAGCTACTTCGGGCAATTTTGATTTTTTACCATACAGGCCATAAACATTTTCAGCGTTTTTCAGGGATAAGAAAGTGCCTTTGGGATCTGCCCAAAGATCTTCAGAAGCATTGGTTGCATAAACCGGCCTTGGTGCGATCAATGAAATCAGCATGTGCTGATCAACAGGAAGAAGCTCTTCATGATCATTGTATTTCTTATAATTCGTATTAAACCAATGCGGAAAAGCGGTATTGATCACTTTCACCCGTTCTCCGAATTGTCTGCGGGCCAATGCTGCTCCGGTATTTCCTGAGCAATTGCTGATACACAGTGCAAAACGCTGATCATTGGCTGCAGCCCATAAGGAGGCCTTGCCACCACGTGAATGACCGGTAATGGCAACTCTCTTTGCATCGATTTGTGGATCTGTTTCAAAATAATCCATTACCCGGCTGGCGCCCCAGCCCCAGGCAGCAATCGCCCGCATGCCATTATTGGCATTCAGTTGCTCAGGGTACAACTGAAGCACCCCGTTCATAAACTCATTTTTATCATCGGGAGCCATATCGCTTACATGTATGGCTGCAATAGCATAACCACTTTCAATGAGCACCTCTGCAGGCCAGAATTCACTTTTAACTAAGCGGGTTGGATCAGTATTTTCCTTGCCCCGGTTATTGATCAGAAGAAATGCAGGAGAAGGTGATTTTGCATTATTCGGGATAAACAGGGTGAGGTTTATGGCAATGCGTTTATGATTGCGGAAAACCTCAATCAGCACTTCTTTGAGATGTGCCTTGCCATTCATGCTGTTCCGGTCTTCATTTTTCAGCGAAAATTTGATCTCGTCAAAATCCTTTGGTATGGGTCCGTAAATGTTTTCGGCAAAGAGCTCAAGCACTTCCGGTCTTCTTAGCTTTTCCCAGGCTTTTGCTGACTTTACTGCTTTC
This sequence comes from Pedobacter sp., assembly GCA_041671205.1. Taxonomy (GTDB): domain Bacteria; phylum Bacteroidota; class Bacteroidia; order Sphingobacteriales; family Sphingobacteriaceae; genus Daejeonella. Next base: position 11,235 of record JBAZCD010000022.1, on the reverse strand, counting down.
CCGGAACCTGTTTTAAGCACTTCCGGCAGGGTATAAACCGGAACTTTAGCCTCATCGTAATTTGTTGTGGCCGGACGCTGGGCTTTAATACTGAGGGCTGAAATAACAATGAAGAAAATGCTAAGCAATGATTTCATAGGATTTGAATATTTGATTAATAAATATAATTATGAATTACCCATTCTCATTAAAATCTCTAAATTAGAAAATATAAAATTTCATCATGGCAAACATTATAACCGGAGATAAAGAGTTTTTTAAGGGCATAGGACAGATCAAATTTGAGGGTCCTGAATCAGATAATCCACTGGCATTTCGCTGGTACGATGAGAACAGGGTCATTGCTGGTAAAACAATGAAGGAAACCCTGCGCTTTGCCTGTGCATACTGGCATTCATTTGTAGGAAATGGATCTGATCCTTTCGGCGAACCAACCCATATTTTTCCGTGGGATGCGAAAAGTGACGCGGTTGAACGTGCAAAGGATAAAATGGATGCGGCCTTTGAATTTATTACTAAAATGAACCTCCCGTATTACTGTTTCCACGATGTGGATGTGGTAGATTATGGAAACGATATCACCGAGAACGAAAGAAGATTGCAGGCAATCACAGCCTATGCAAAACAAAAGCAGCAGGCCAGCGGAGTGAAATTATTATGGGGTACAGCCAACCTCTTTTCGCATCGCCGTTATATGAACGGAGCATCAACCAATCCTGATTTTCATGTACTTACACATGCCGGAGCACAGGTAAAAGCAGCCCTGGATGCTACCATTGCCCTGAACGGTGAAAACTATGTATTCTGGGGTGGTCGCGAAGGATACATGAGTCTGCTGAATACCGATATGAAACGTGAGCAGGAGCATCTTGCAAAATTCCTGCGCATGGCGAGGGATTATGCCCGTAAAAATGGATTTAAGGGTACTTTCTTTATTGAACCCAAACCCTGTGAACCAAGCAAGCATCAGTATGATTATGATGCCGCTACTGTGATCAGTTTCCTGCGTCAGTATGATTTGATGGGCGATTTTAAACTGAATATTGAAGTAAATCATGCCACGCTTGCCGGACATACTTTCCAGCATGAACTTCAGGTAAGTGCCGATGCAGGCTTACTTGGATCAATTGATGCCAACCGTGGCGATTACCAGAACGGATGGGATACTGACCAGTTTCCGAATAATATCAATGAGCTTGCAGAAGCGATGCTTGTAATTCTCGAAGCCGGAGGCTTTGGAGGTGGAGGTATTAATTTTGATGCCAAGATCAGAAGGAATTCTACTGACCCTGCCGACTTATTTTACGCTCATATCGGTGGTATGGACACCTTCGCCCGTGCCCTGATCGCTGCTGATAATATTTTGAATAAATCTGATTACCGTAAGGTCAGGGAAGATCGTTACGCATCTTTTGATTCAGGGAAAGGCAAAGATTTTGAAGCGGGAAAGCTGAGTCTGGAAGATCTGAGAAACCTTGCAGTTGAAATGGGCGAGCCTGAAGTGAGGAGTGGAAAGCAGGAGTATCTGGAGAATCTGGTGAACAGGTATATATAGGGATTGAATTTAGGGCCATCAAGAAATTAACTGATAATAAATTGGGTTATTTCTCGGTAGTAAAAGGTTTTTAACAGTATTGTAATTATGGCAAAAAAAAGAATCGGTAAAACAGAGTTTGTTAAGTGGTTTGGACCTATTTTGGATGCCTTAAGAGCTTTGGGCGGATCTGCTAAACCTAAGGTAATTACTCAGTGGATTGGAGAAAATTATAATATCTCTGATGATGTTTTAAATGAGCGGTATGAAAAATCTGGCGTTTTAAAATTTCAAAATCAGCTAGCCTGGGCAAGACAATATTTAGTTTGGGAAGAACTATTAGCTACATCTAAACATGGTGTTTGGACATTAAGTCAAAGTGGTTGGGAAACTAAACTCAATGAAAATCAAGCTCATGCAATATTCTTGAAATGGGTTAAAGTTTTTCAAGAACTAAAGCATGAAAAGCCCCAACAAAACATAGATACCGAGGCTGAAGAAATAATAAAACTTCAACAAGAAATTGAGCCTGAAAGTCAAGTTAATTTAAAGCCAACTTTATTGCAGGTTTTGCAGAATATTTCCCCAACTGGATTTGAACAATTGTGTGGAAGGCTGTTATTAGAATATGATTTTGAGAACATTGAAATAACTCAAAAATCACATGATGGAGGGATCGATGGGTATGCTACTTTAAAGCTTAATCCATTTGTTAATTTAAGTGTATTCTTTCAATGTAAAAGGTACCAAGGAACGGTTCCGACAGAAAAGGTTCAAGCATTTATAGGTGTGATGGAGACAAACAAGCGAAGTGTAGAAAAAGGTCTTCTAATCACAACAGGTTCTTTTGCAAAAGCTGCAATTGAAATAGAGAAAACAAATATAAAACTCGAATTAATTGATGGAGATAAGTTAGTTGAGATGTTTGAGAAAGTTGAATTAGGTGTTACTCCCCAAATGATTTATGAACCCAATTTGAAATTTTTTGAGCAATATATGGAAACTCCCACTCCAAAGATAAACTGAAAGCTGAGAACAATAATTAAGTATTAAAAGGTAGAAAATCATTAATGTTTGAAGCTACGGTCGTTAAGTGTTAAATATTACTTTTTAGTTAAGAGAACAAACATAAATGAGCCACATCCCTTTCCAAACCATCGACTGGTCAACCATCGAAAAAACCGAACACAAAGGTGAAAGCGGAACAGCTTATTGGCAGACTATTCAGTTCCCCGGACTTCGGATTCGCTTAGTTGAATATTCAAAAGGCTATCTGGCTGATCATTGGTGTCAGAAAGGGCATATTGTGCATTGTCTGGAGGGAGAGTTTGTCTCTGAACTGAGTACCGGAGAACAGCTGAAACTCGAAAAAGGCGGGACTTATGTAGTGTCGGATGATTTGAGTTCACATCGTTCTGTGACTGAAAACGGTGTTAAACTGCTTATCGTGGATGGCGATTTTTTGAAGCTTGGTTAGCTCTCACAAGTTAAAAATTCTAAGGCTAATTTCTTTACTCCAATATTTTTATAGTAAGTGTTTATAAATTATGTAATAATGTATTAACTTTGTAATTACATTGTATAATTATGGATATCTCGGTCATACCAATTGGTAACTCTAAAGGAATTCGTCTATCAAAAACAATTTTGGAGAAATATAATATAACGGATAAAGTAGAACTTATCCTGGAGCAAGATTATATGATTTTAAAGTCAAAATCAGAACCCAGGTCAGGATGGGATAATGCATTTAAAAGTATGCATGATAGTGGAGACGATCAGCTTTTAATCCAGGATGTATTCGATGATGAAGATCTTGAAGAATGGACTTAAAGCAATACCAGATCGTATTGGTAAATCTGGATCCAACAATTGGAAGTGAAATGAAGAAGACACGGCCATGTGTTATTATTTCCCCAAATGAGATGAACAGATATTTGAATACAATTGTTTTGGCTCCAATGACAAGCAGTTTAAAAAATTACCCAACCCGGGTCGAAGTATTGCATGAAAATAAAAATGGTTCGATAGTTTTAGATCAGATTAGAACCGTTGACAGGCAAAGAATTATTAAAGTTCTTGGCAGTCTGACTGGAGAAGAAATTCTAAAGGTTAAGGAAGTAATCAGAGAAGCATTTGTTGATTAGTTCGAGACAAGTAATTTTTGAATATTAAGTCACTTTGAGCACCCTAAACCTCATCCATAACACCCCATTAATCTTTCTCGACAAGATCAGCACCGGCCTGTCCGGAAAGATCTATGCCAAGGCAGAATATATGCAGCCGGGTGGAAGTGTTAAAGACCGGGCAGCCTATCAGATTATTCTGGATGCCTATGAGAATGGCAGTTTGAAAAAAGGGCAAACGGTAGTGGAAATGACCAGCGGGAATATGGGTGCCGGACTGGCATTGGTATGCAGGCAGTTTGGTAATCCTTTTGTAGCCGTGATGTCGGAAGGGAATAGTCCGGAACGTAGAAAGATCTTAAGTGCTTTTGGTGCGGAGATAATTTTGACCAAACAGGTCGACGGAATCCCCGGGATGGTTACGGGCGCAGATATTGCCCTTGCCGTAGCATTTGCAAAAGATATTGCTCAAAAGAGGAAGGCGTTCTATGCAGATCAGTTCAATAATCCATCATGTATCCGTGCACATTTTAATCATACCGGGCCTGAAATTTTGCAGGAACTGCCGGATATTGATGTGTTTATGGCATCTGTAGGTAGTGGCGGAACATTCATCGGGACTGCAAAGTACCTGAAATCAATTAACCCAGGCATTAAATGCATTGCCGTAGAACCCGAAAAGGCAGCAATTTTGAAAACCGGGAGAGTGGATGAGCCTAAACATATTATTCAGGGTACGGCCTATGGTTTAATCCCTCCGCACTGGGATGAAAAACTTGCTGATGATTTTATTACAGTTAGTGATCAGGAAGTAATGGATATGAAAAGAAAGCTATCTTCAGATCAGGGTTTATATGTTGGATATTCAGCGGGAGCGAACGTTCTGGCAGCAAAGAAATTTTTGATGGAACAGGGAAAACCATTGAACATTGTCACTGTACTTTGTGATTCGGGCTATAAATACGGTGATTAAATCACTTAATTGGGTTGTAAATCCAGATTATCTGAGTATTCGACATGTCCTTCGGAACATGTCAAACAGCTGGTATTTTCAGTGTCATTGCGAGTAATAAAATTTAAGAAATTCTGAAGGAGAAAATGACATAGCGGAATAGATAATCACGCAAAGACGCAGAGACGCTTCATTTATGAAATAAATGAATGTTGGAATTAGTCTTTGATTTGGCGTCTTTGCGTCTTGGCGAGCAAAAAAACATAAAACAGTGAATAGAAAATAACATGTCATGGGTAGGAGGTATGACGAAGCAATCTTATGACTTTTAGTAATATTAGTTTGGATTGCTTCTCCGCCCAAAGCGGATCGCAATGACATCTCCGCAACTCACGACAGACGCCAGAATCACACAATCCCTGTACCATCTTCAATCGCTACCTCATAAACAAACATTTCTGTTCCCGTTTTGGATAGATAAGCATCCGAGACCTTTTTTATAAGGCCCTCAGCTGCTTCTGTCTTTACCAGGTTGATGGTGCAACCTCCAAAACCTCCGCCCATCATACGGGCACCGATGACTGCAGGATTATCCTTGACAAGATCAACCAGCAGATCCAGCTCATCGCAGCTTACTTCATAGAGGTCTTTCAAACCGGCATGGGTCTCAAACATCCTTTTGCCAAAGCTGATCAGATCATCCTTTTCCAAATCATCACAAGCTTTTAGTAGCCTTTGGATTTCCTGAACTACATAGGTGCATCTCCGGTAAACTATTTCGTCAACCGGCTTAACGAAAGTGTCGAGCATTTCCTGATTTGCATCGCGCAAACTTCTTACTTCGGGATGGAATTCCTGTATCAGATCCACACCCTTTTCGCATTGTTCCCGGCGCTCATTGTAGGCAGAATCTGCAAGAGAATGTTTTACCCTGGTATCAAACAGAATGACCTTAATTCCATTGGCATGGAAAGGGACATGGACATAGTTTAAATTACGGCAATCCAGACGGATCAGGTGTTCCCTTTTCCCAAAAACACTGGCAAACTGATCCATAATTCCGCATTTTACTCCAACAAATTCATTTTCTGCAGCCTGTCCTATTGCAACAAGATCCATTTTTTCATAACCAAGTCCGAAGAGCTCATTTAAAGCAAAAGCTGCGGCACATTCCAGAGCTGCTGATGATGAAAGTCCGGCACCGGGAGGTATATCGCCTCCAAAAACGATATTGAATCCATTTTTTAGCTTGTGTTTCTTCTGAATCTGTTTAACTACCCCCAGAATATAATCAGGCCATAGTTTTCCGGAAGGAAAGATGTTATGCATACCCGTCTGATAATGTGCATCATAATCCAGTGAGTAAATGCTGATTGCCTGATCGTCACGTTTCTGTATACCCAGCCAGATGGCTTTATTGATTGCCGCAGGCAGTACATAACCCAGATTATAATCCAGATGTTCACCAATCAGATTAATCCTTCCCGGTGAACGGATGATCAGTGCTTCCTGACCGAAAAATTCTTTGAATTTATTTCGGATGCTTTTGGGGTAATCTGTGATCGGACTTGTCATTCTTTGTATTGTTCCTTTTTCAAACATCAGGTTTTACCATGTAGTAATCTCCTTTGATCGCAATGAAAATAGTAAAATTCCTGCCACATCCAATAATACCTGATTTTATCGTTTAATAAGTATTAATTTTGCAGGATTAACCTTTATTAGCATATGAGATTTTTCAAATTCAGCACATATTTTTCAATACTTCTTATTTGTCCGCTGCTCAGCTTTGCCCAGCAGCTGGCCTATACGATCAATGGCAGTGTCACTAAGCCTGAGATCAAAACCCTTTATTTTACTGAGAGTTCTTTTTTTAATAATGTAAAGCCAAAAGTTCAGAGAGTGGATGTTCTGGACGGAAAATTCAGTATAAAAGGAAGTCTGGATGAGCCTGTTCCCGTTTTTCTTTCTTTAAATGAGGATTATAAAAAGGATCCAGCCCAATCGAAACAATTCATTCTGGATAGAGGAAATATTAATATCCTGATTAAAGAAGGACTTAGTGATGCGGTGATCAGTGGTTCCAGGGCTCAGGATGATATGCTCCGATTAAACCTTACACAGGCACCTTATTTCGAAAAATTAAATGTGATTAACAGAGAAGCTGCACTGAAGTCTCAGTCAGGGATCTCTGCCGATTCTGTTGTTTCATTATTTCGTGCCCCTTACCGGGATGCCACCAGGGACTTAATGGAGTTTCAGAAACGTTTTGTTAAAGAAAACCCAGCAGCTTTTGTTTCTCTTTTACTGATTCCCAATATTACCGGCAGCAGCTTTGACTTTTTTGAGGCCGGCAATCTGCTGAATAATCTTAGTCCTGAAATTCAAAAGAGCGCTACGGCTAAACTGATCAGGGAGTACATTGATGGAGAAAAGAAAACCTCTCTTGGAGCTATTGCTCCGGATTTTGCCTTAGCAGATACCTCCGGAAAACCAATTCCGCTTTCTTCTTTAAAGGGAAAATACGTCTTGCTTGATTTCTGGGCTGCCTGGTGCGGCCCCTGCCGTCAGGAGAATCCAAACGTGCTGAATGCCTACAGAATGTTTAAGAATAAAGGATTCACGGTTTTCGGGGTTTCGCTCGATAGAGATAAAAAGAGCTGGATGGCCGCTATCCGGGAAGATAATCTTAATAATTGGCAGCATGTATCGGATCTGAAATACTGGGGAAGCGAGGCAGCAGCATTGTATAAAGTGGGCAGTATTCCGCGTAATTTTTTACTCGATCCCAGTGGAAAAATCATTGGGCGTGACCTTCGCGGGCCGGATCTGATCGAAAAGCTCAATGAATTATTTCCAAAATAGAAATAAAATTAATTCGCGAGAAAATCACATCAGGTCAGCGCCGATATCCGGTCTGTAATACCTCCCGTCAAAATAAATTCTTCCGGCATCTGCGGTGGCATTCTGTACCGCATCAAACAGGTTATTCTGAAGTGAAGTAATGGCTATCACCCTTCCTCCATTAGTTTTCACAACACCATTGTCGAGCTCAGTACCTGCATGAAAAGCAACTGAATTTCTCAGATTTTCTATCCCTGAGATAGCTTTTCCCTTTAAATATTCGCCGGGATATCCTCCGGAAACGATCATAACCGTAGCGGCGGTCTTTGGAGATATTTTCAGTTCCTTTTCAGAAAGATTTTCATCGGCAACACCCATGAATAGTTCGATAAGATCGCTTTCTATTCTTGGAACCACACTTTCCGTTTCCGGATCGCCCATACGTACATTGTACTCGATCACAAAAGGCTCTTTGCCATCCGCTGAACTTGCAGCCATCAGACCTATGAATATAAATCCTTTATAAGGAATCTGGTCTTTTTTTAAACCCTCTATGGTTGGGATGATGATGCGATCCTCAACTTTACGCATGAAAATGACATCAGCAAACGCAACAGGGGAAACAGATCCCATTCCGCCGGTGTTTAATCCCGTATCTCCCTCACCAATACGCTTATAATCCTTTGCTTCGGGCAGAATTTTATAAGATTTTCCATCAGTCAGAACAAAGACAGACAGTTCGATGCCGCTTAAAAACTCTTCGATTACCACAGTACTGCTCGCTTCCCCGAATTTCGCATCTGCCAGCATGGCTTTTAATTCTGTTTTCGCATCTTCCAGTGTTTCACAGATCAGAACCCCTTTACCGGCAGCTAATCCATCAGCTTTCAGAACAATGGGTAGCTTTTGTGTCTCCAGGTATTTCAAACCTTCATCCAGACTGGATTTTGTAAATGACCTGAATGCCGCAGTTGGAATGCCATGTCTGATCATGAATTGTTTAGAGAAATCTTTGCTTCCTTCCAGTTGGGCTCCCTGCATTTGCGGACCAATTACCGGAATATGCTTCAGATCGCTGCGGTCAAGGAAAAAGTCATGAATTCCTTTTACCAATGGTTCCTCAGGGCCAACGACAAGCATCTCAATGTTGTTTTTCAGAACAAAGGCAGCTATACCTTCAAAGTCTGTAGGTTTCAGGTTCACATTTTTACCATAATCAGATGTTCCCGCATTTCCGGGTGCGATATATAGCTGTGATAAATGCTGGCTTTCTGCCATTTTGGAAGCGAAAGCACATTCGCGTCCACCCGAACCTAGTAAGAGGATATTCATGCTGTAAAGATAGGGCGAATTAGCTAATCATCAAATTTGTGGCTTAGTCAATTGTTGATTTATAGGCCTATTCTGCCCGAACCTTACAACCTGAGTCGTTCAAGCTGCATAATTAAGTATACAATCTGTCTGTCTATGAGATATAACGTACTCTGATTTGATTATAAATACTGTTACATAAAGCACTTATCTCTTAATTTCTAATAATAATCGTAATTTTGCGCCCTGATTTATGCCAATATGACTATTATTGGGTAATGGTGTAATTCTTGTTAATTTGATTCAAAATATTTCATATAGATGTTAGGACTTTTAAGCAAACTTTTCGGCAGTAAATCAAATCGTGATATAAAGCAGATTCAGCCGCTGGTTGAGAAAATAAAAGAAGAGTATTCTAAATTATCTTCTATAAGTAATGACGATTTAAGACAGAAAACTCTTGATTTCAAGGTTCGTATTCAGGTATATCTTGCCGATGTTGATAAAGAAATTGCAGTAGTAAGAGCAAAAGCAGAGTCAGAGGATCTTCCAATGAATGAGAAGACCGATCTTTATGACCAGCTTGACAAGCTCCTGAAGGACCGTGACAGTGAACTTGAGAAAGTATTGATGGATATTCTTCCGGAAGCTTTCGCGGTTATGAAAGAAACGGCTCGTCGTTTCACTGAGAACAGAACAATTGAAGTTACCGCTACACAGGCCGACAGAGAGCTGGCAGCCCGTAAGAAGAATGTTGTGATTCAGGGCGAAAAGGCTATTCACCACAATACCTGGCTTGCTGCCGGGACTGAAGTGACCTGGAATATGATCCATTATGATGTTCAGCTGATTGGTGGTATAGTACTTCACCAGGGTAAAATAGCCGAGATGGCAACCGGAGAGGGCAAAACTCTTGTCGGAACCTTGCCTGCCTACCTGAATGCATTATCCGGACAGGGTGTTCATATCGTAACAGTGAATGATTACCTGGCACGACGTGACTCAGAATGGAATGGGCCACTATTTGAATTTCATGGATTAACGGTTGATTGTATCGATAAACATCAGCCAAATTCTGAAGAACGACGCAAAGCCTACCTGGCTGATATTACATTTGGTACCAATAACGAATTTGGTTTCGATTACCTGCGTGACAATATGACATTGAACCCTGAAAGTCTGGTTCAGCGTAAATTACATTTTGCAATGGTGGATGAGGTTGACTCGGTATTAATCGATGATGCCAGAACTCCCCTGATTATTTCAGGTCCGATTCCAAGAGGTGATGAGCATGAATTCTATGAATTGAAACCCCGCATTGAACGTCTGGTAACTGCTCAGAAAAATTTCGTTAACGGTGTTTTAAACGAAGCAAAAAAACTGATTAATGAAGGTCATGCTGGTCCGACGGAAGGTGGTTTAGCCCTTTTGAGAGCCTATCGTGGTTTACCAAAGAGCAAAGCACTGATCAAATTTCTGAGTGAGCCCGGAATGAAGCAGATTCTTACCAGGTCCGAAAATTATCACATGGAGAATCAGAACAAGGAAATGCCAAAAGCGGATGCTGAGCTTTTCTTTGTGATCGATGAAAAAAATAACCAGGTTGAATTAACAGAAAAGGGCATTGAACTGATCACTGCATCAGGTGAAGATCAGAGTTTCTTTGTGATGCCGGATGTGGGCACTGAGATCGCAGATCTTGAAAAATCCTCACTTTCTACTGAAGATAAAATTGAAAAGAAAGATGCACTGATGCGCGATTTTTCAATTAAATCTGAGCGTATTCACTCTGTAAATCAATTGCTTAAAGCATATACCTTGTTCGAAATTGATGTAGAGTATATCGTTGATGAGGGCAAAATTAAGCTGGTTGATGAGCAAACAGGCCGTATTATGGATGGCCGCCGTTATTCTGACGGATTACATCAGGCGATCGAGGCGAAAGAGAATGTTAAGGTTGAAGATGCTACCCAAACCTATGCAACCATTACCCTGCAGAACTTCTTCAGGATGTACCATAAATTATGTGGTATGACGGGTACGGCCGTTACCGAGGCCGGGGAGTTATGGCAGATCTATAAACTGGATGTGGTTGAGATCCCTACGAACGTTAATGCTCAGCGTAAGGATCATGAGGATATGGTTTACCGTACCGTTCGTGAGAAATATAATGCTGTTGCTGATGAAATAACGAAACTGACCCAGGCAGGCAGGCCGGTACTGGTAGGTACAACCTCGGTCGAGATCTCAGAACTGCTTAGCCGGATGCTTAAGTTAAGAGGCATCAGGCATAATGTTCTGAATGCTAAACTTCACCAGAAGGAAGCCGATATTGTTGCAGAGGCCGGACAAACAGGTACCGTGACCATTGCGACGAACATGGCCGGACGTGGTACCGATATAAAACTTGGCCCTGGTGTGAAAGAAGCAGGGGGTCTGGCAATTGTTGGTACAGAGCGCCATGAATC
>JBAZCD010000021.1:3379-15432 GCA_041671205.1 Pedobacter sp. | reverse complement strand
TCCTTTTCTACCCTTAAAATCCATACCCGGATGAAATTCAACCCTGCCTTTTCTTACCGGATCACCGCGATAACCAAATGCGGAATTCACAGCAAAATTTGCCGGATATCCCATCGGGGTGAAGGCCACTCCTAAAAGAAAATCTTCAAGCCGTTCATCGTATAATGCATAGGATTCTTCCGGGCTAAGCTCTGCGTCTGCCTGATCATTCCCTCCGATATCATTAACTGCAAATCCTTTTATCCCTCTTTTGATGAGGTATTGGTTGATCTTTTTTAGTTTATTTTCAATGTTCTTGATATAATTCCGGGCCTGGGTACTATCGGTTGGAGGCGGGATCTGTTTTTTTAAATGGGCAATCTGTCTGGTGTAAGCTGCTTTTTCCTTTTCAATTTTACTGAGTTCAAGAGAAAGGAAGACAATTGTTCCGGTCAGTATAAAGATTGTTATGCCTACAGTGAGGGCGTAATGTTTCAGTCTGTTAATATGTTTTGTTTTGACACGGAGCGATTTCGTTTCGCCCTTGGTGGAGCCAACAATCAAAACAGTACTGAAATCTGATTTCGAAAATATCATTTATCCCACTTATTTATAAATAGGAGCCAATTTAGCCAGGCTTTATTTACAAGGCTATGATACAGCATTTAATTGTTTTTTTAAAACATTTTATCATTTTAATTGTATGTTTATTTTAAATCAATAAAATTATTCTAATTTAGATTCCATTTGTTTGTTTCGAATTATAAAGAAACAGTCAAATATTTACATTCAGGGTAAAATTTTGCTCCTGAAGTGAATTGGTATTAATTGAAATTAATGTATATATAAACTCTAATTTAAATAACAGAATGTTTGCAATTCAATCGTTTTCCAGCTTAATAGAAAATAGTAATGCCAATTTAGGTAACACATCAAAGGACCTATTAAATGGTTTGAAAATCTTTCATGATAACCAATGGTATATTTGTGGAAATTTAGCTGTGAATGAGGGGCAACTTCCGCACAAATTCATTAATTCTGCCCCAACAGATCTGGACTATCAATTATTAGTAAAAGCGGCTCTGCTGTTGGTTTCAGATAAGGTTGAACAGCCTTTAACAATTACTACAGGCTTTCCTTACTCTACCTACAGGATTTATAAAGATATGGCTACAGAATTTCTGAAAAAGACCCATATCATAGAGTTCGATGCTTCTACTTATAACGGTGGAAGTAAGAGATCGGTGATTCTTGATGTTCAAAACGTGGAAGTGATCCCGGAGATCGTAGGTTGTACAATCGCGCTTAGAAAAGGTGAGCAGCAGGCTGAGGGCGACTTCTTTGTTCTTAGCTGTGGATTTGGAACATTTGAATCTGTACTTAGTATGGAATCAGGGATTGTCGAACAAACCATGATCAGTACCCATGGTTTGAAATATGCGGTAAACATGATGATGAGTGAGCTTGAGAAGAACCATTATCTTGGATTTAGAAATGCACACCTGATGGATGAAGCATTTCAGAAAGGTTATATAATTCTCAACAGAAAGAATGTTGATCTGAGAGAAATCAGAAGAAATGTTCTCAGATCATATTATAATGAGGTGATTTCTCCAAATCTGAGAAATGTAATCACCGATGCAAACCTGATGAAATCCAATAAGGTTTACTTATGCGGTGGCGCAATGTACTATCAGGACCTTGTTGATTGCTTTAAGAATGAATTTGGTGAAATTGCTCAGCTTGAGTTTGTCACTGATCCTGCCAGCCTGGCAAGTAAAGGTTATGCACTAAACTCACTTCGTGTTTCAGGTGGCAAAAAGCAATCCTCAGTTGGATTGGATATTGGTAATGCATCAACTGTAGTAACTACTTTGACAGAATGATCGGCAGGGCTGTAAGTTTTATTCAGAAATATCTCAATAAAAAAGACCGCCAAAAGGAGATCATAGCAGACTTTCACACTACGATAATCAGGGTAGACGATAATTTTATTTCGCATAGTTCTGTGATGCTTGATGAAAGGCTGATTGGAAACATATATTCTTTAAAGGAAGTGATCGTTGCTCCAACAGCAGAAATATCAGGGAATATCACCTCAAGAGTATGTAATATCAATGGTAAGGTAATCGGGGATATTATTTCTACAGAGTCTGCTTTCATTAAAAGTTCGGCAACGATTTTTGGGAATATCAGGGCAAAGTCTATTACGGTAGAACCGGGATGTATCATTAATGGTGCTATTCGGATTGAGGGCAATATAGATGAACGGGATCTGATTGAGCAGGTTGAAAACAGACTTCCTTCCAAATTCAGAACAGAGGCCATTAGCATGCCTTATCTGATCTATGAACCTGTGGAAGAGGAGAATGAACCTGTTGTTAAACCGCAAAGTCAGCCTGACAGGCCATCTGAAGTTAACAAGAGAGCCCTTTTACCGACTTTGAAAAATAAGGTGACTGAAACTGTCGACATAGATGAAAGCAATAAGACTAAGCCCAATAGCTGGTACTGATCTTCTATTATTTTTCTTCTTTCTTTTTTGATTGTGACACTCATATTATATCGGCATCCTTAAATGAGTTCACTAAAGTTTAATTTTACAGGATATTTCCGGAATACAATTCCCGGTAATACCCTGTAAATATGGTAAAGACCTCAGCTTCAGATTCGCCTTTTTCTATACCATTTTCTATTCTGGATCTGGTTCCTGTTTTGTCTGGTAAAACACCTGCCGATTCATTCAAAAATAGTCTGGACCTGGCGCAGCACGGAGAAAGATTTGGATATACCAGATATTGGATTGCTGAACATCATAATATGGCCGGTATTGCCAGTTCAGCAACTTCTATTCTGATTTCGCATATAGCAGCCGGAACAAATTTCATTCGGGTGGGTTCAGGCGGAATTATGTTGCCTAACCATGCGCCATTGGTTATTGCCGAGCAATTTGGTACACTCGAATCATTATTCCCGGGAAGGATTGACCTGGGATTGGGACGCGCACCCGGTACAGATCAATTAACGGCAATGGCTCTGCGCCGAAACCTTGAAGGTGCCGGAGAAGACTTTGCCAAAAACCTGATGGAGCTGCGGGGATATCTGTCATCAGCTCCATCAGAATCAGCAGTAAGGGCAATTCCGGGCGAGGGTTTGGACATTCCTGTCTGGCTGCTTGGTTCAAGTACCTACAGTGCGCAACTCGCGGGAATACTGGGCTTACCATTTGCCTTTGCAAGTCATTTTGCACCGGCTCTTTTGTTCACCGCTTTACAGGTTTACAGGGAAAGTTTCAGGCCTTCAGAATCCCTGAAGCAACCCTATGCCATGGCATGCGTGAATGCAGTAGCAGCAGATTCGGATGAAGAAGCTGAATATCTGGCTACTTCATTATTCACAACTTTTCTGAATGTAATAAAAGGTAAACGCAGCACGCTTCAGCCCCCGGTTGCTTCGATGAATGCTGTCTGGAACGAATCAGAGCGTGATGCAGTGATGCAAATGCTGAACTATACTTTTATCGGTTCAGGAAGCAAGGTGAAATCCAAATTGTCAGAATTTGTTTTTGATACGGGTGTCAATGAAATTATGATCACATCGCATATTTTTGATCATGGTTCAAGAGTTCGCTCGTACGAAATCATTTCTGAATTATGTCTTCGGAATAAACAGGCGTATATTAGTTCATAAAAAATCAATCATTGTCTTTTTGGTATTTCTAAATTATGCTAACTGAATCAACTTACAAAGCAGCGGCTTCTGTATCATTAATTGCTGAAAAACATTTTGCCGATCACCTGGAAGATGCATTGAAAAAAGGTGAATCTGATCTGGCAGCAGCCCCATCTGCCAGGCAAATTGAAGTCATGCTTGATACAGCATTCTGGGCTAGTCTGAGACGTGAAGAAGGTAATTCTCCAAAAATATCCATTGCCTTTCTTTCTCCTCTGCAGACAGAATCTCCGCTTCAGTTTGAGCATAAACTTTCATTTAATGCAGTGGTATTGACCAAACTTGGTCCGGGTGTTGAACGCCCAGGAGTTCATCTTGGAGTATGGTATGATGAGAACGGGCTTTATGTTTGGGGAACAACCCATAAGATTCCGAACTGCTGCTTTGTTCTGGATGTTTCTGAACCCGGCCTGCTGGTAATCAAGCACAGAAGAATGCATGGTTTCGGGAAATTTACAAATATTATGGTCCTTACAGGCGACCAGATCAAAGTGGTGGATGAGAACAGTGCAAACCTTCCGGATTGTCCGATACTATTAACTTCTTTACTCGGGTTTGCTTCAGCTTCTGATGATAATTCTGTAAATGTGCTGATCCAGCTTGCTACATCAATGCGCACTCATAAGCATGGAGGAACATTACTTGTTGTGCCATCAGGGAGTGATGCATGGCGTGATTCTATATTAAAACCTATTAAGTATTCTGTTTCTCCTGCATTTTCAGGGCTTTCCGATCTGATGCGCGAAGATCAGAGTGAATGGAAATCCAGTGTCTGGCTCGGAGAACTCAGCCGTGAAATTGAAAGTATTGCGGGGCTTACAGCCATCGACGGTGCAACAGTGATCAGTGATAAACATGAAGTCCTTGCTTTTGGTGCCAAGATCGGACGTCTTGACGGAAGCCCGAGAGTGGAGCGGGTGCTATTAACTGAACCAGTGATCGGAGGGGAGGGTATGATTGTAAATCCGGCAAGCAGTGGTGGTACCAGGCATATTTCGGCAGCGCAATTTGTCCATGACCAGCGAGATACAATTGCCCTTGTAGCATCTCAGGATGGTCATTTTACTATTTTCACCTGGTCGCCATGCGAGAATTTGGTACATGCCCACCGGATAGATAGTTTGCTGCTTTAATTAGCAAATGGGTTTGAGTTAAATGTTAAAGTCCAGGTTAATTTAAACTCGGTATCGGATTTAGCTTGAGTATAATCAGGCTAAATCTAACATTCCAATGAAAAACAGTGCTAAATCGGAATTTGCTGGCTCAAACAGTGCAGTGTTCCAAATCCCCAGATCAGGTCGGTAGCATTAAGTGGGATGACCTTTCTGTCAGGGAAACATCCTGCAATAATATTCAGTGCTTCCAGATCTTTTGAGTCATTAAATACCGGTACAAGAACTGAATTATTCAATATAAGGAAATTAGCATAACTGGCAGGTAAACGAAGACCATCGAAATCAAGCCGTGAAGGCATTGGTAAGCTGACAATCTTCGGAGATTTTCCATTCTCTAATTTTGCCTCCTGAAGCCGTTTCAGGTTATCCTGCAAAGCCTTATAATTACTGTCATTCGGGTCTGATTCTACCACTGTTATGATGGTGTCTTCATTCACAAAGCGGCAGAGGTCGTCAATATGTCCATGTGTATCGTCCCCTGCAATACCATCTCCAAGCCAGATTACATTCGTTATTCCAAGAAACTCCCTGAAAATGGCTTCATAATCTGAACAGCTGAATCCCGGGTTCCGTACCTGAATATCAGTGTGCATCAAACATTCTTCTGAAGTTAAGAGGGTTCCTTTTCCATTAACATCAATGGCCCCTCCTTCAAGAATGACAGGTTTTCCATGATAGAAAACCGGCTTCAAAGGAATTTTCAGATGGTTTGCCACTGTTGACGGAACAAGTCTGTCCAGTTTGTAGTTTTTATATTTTGCCCAGCCGTTAAAATTAAAATTTAAGGCTTCCCTGGCTTCACCATTTTTAACTATGATCGGACCGGAGTCACGCATCCAGCTTCTGTTGGTTTTTTGAATGATAAAGGAAACCTTGTCAAGGTTTGCATGAGCTTTTTCAAGCATTTCGAAAACCTTGTTTTTTTGTTTTTCATTGGCTACAAGCAGAAATACTTCTTCAATCCTGCTAACCTTCTGAATGAATTCAACAAAATCCCATTGAACTGCACCAAATTTGCCAGGCCAGTCATTTCCATTATGCGGAAAACATAATAGTATTCCCTGCTGTTTTTCCCACTCGGCAGGAAATCTTCTACCTGTACTCATATTAATCAATTGCTCTTTTTGTGATATCGCCAAAGGCATCAATTCTTCTGTCTCTGAAGAATGGCCAGTTTTGACGCACATTTTCCTGAAGTTCAAGATCAACTTCCGCAATCAGGATCTCTTCCTGATCATGAGAGGCCTGGGCAAGAATCTCTCCCTGCGGACCGGCGATGAAAGAAGAACCCCAGAATTGAATGCCTGCTGTATCAGGAACATATTTCTCGAGTCCGATACGGTTGGCCGCAGCCACATAAACCCCATTGGCTACTGCATGTCCCTTCATTACATTCATCCATGCTCCATGCTGTTTCTCGCCATACTGTTCTTTTTCCAGGGGATGCCAGCCGATGGCAGTTGGGTAAAACAATACTTCGGCACCCTGCAATGCTGTTAATCTTGCGGCTTCAGGGTACCATTGATCCCAGCAGATTAAAGTTCCGATCTTTCCTTTTTGAGTTGAGAAAGTTTTGAAGCCGATATCTCCGGGGGTAAAATAGAATTTCTCATAAAAATGTGGATCGTCAGGGATATGCATCTTCCGGTACAATCCGGCTTCTGAACCATCGGTATCAATTATATAAGCACTGTTATGATAGATACCTGCCATTCTTTTTTCGAAGAAAGGCACAATGATCACTACGCCCAGTTCTTTAGCCAATGCGCTGAAAGCTATAAAAGAAGTGCTGTATAATGGCTCGGCCAATGCAAAATTGCCGGTATCTTCAGACTGGCAGAAATAATGACTGCTGTATAATTCTGGCAGGGAAATCACCTCGGCTCCCTGGCTGGCTGCATCCCGAACCCAGCTGAGGCATTTTTTTAAATTATTTTCCGCAGTATCATTTAAATTCAGCTGAAGCACAGCTATTTTATAGGTACTTTTTGACATATGGAGATATTATAGGAGCCGTAAAACTGCGAAATTAATGATTTTTTTAATAAGGCTGACAGGCTTCTGAACCATACCGGCCCTATGCATATATCCATCCATGGTCACAGAATTTATTATAAATTGTTCCTCCGGCACGGCCAGCATTTTTTGAACCATCTCATCTGCAACCTTTTTACGGTGTGCATTAATGCCTGTCAATGCTTTTCTTATAAGATCTGTATCAGCAATTTGTTTTTTGTAAAGGTTTAAATGAACGCAACAGACCTTTCCGGATCTTTGATCGGAAGATTGATGAAAATTTGTCTGACTATGCTACTTAGTTATTTTCTGTATATTTTTTAAAACTATCAAGAATAGCCTGCCAGCCTGCTTTTTGGACCACTTCGGAGTTAGTCTTTTCAGCTTCAAAGCTCTCCGTTATTTTGGTGTGATCACCCTGAGCCTTAAATATTATTTCTACTTTTCTTCCATCGTCGAGCGTATACCTGATATAATCCGGCTTGTCTACATCGTGGTAAACTCCTTCAAAATCGAAGCTGAAACTTCCGTCTTTAGCCGACATTACCGTTTTAAATCTGCCTCCGTTCTGCAGGTCATTTTCTGCATGAGGTGCATGCCAGTCGTCACTGGCCTGACACCATTTTGTAATATGCTCCGGATTACTCCAGTACTCCCAGACCTTGTCAAGGGGGGCCTTAACTGATGTTTCAACTTTGATCATGGTTTTTGAATTTTGTATGAATTTGTATTTCCTGATTTTTCGATTTTCAGCCCCCTTAACCGGCATTTAGTATCATTCTGTTTTCAAGGCTGATCCTGATAACTAATTTACGCATTCAATATTAAATCAGGGTTATAATATCTTAATTATTATGTACTTAGGATATCCGATGCTTGTCTGACCAGGATAAAGTACATTGGGCTATGACGAGATTCTGAGGTTATGATTTGTGATACATTGGTAATGGTTATTCTTTAGAGGAGTAAAAGATATCATCATATCTGATCTGCTTTCTCATAACAAAGTTGCACGAGTCCGGAAGGGAAACTTTGGCTATTGATGAGTTTCATATTCTGTTCAGGCAGACCATCCCTGAAAAGCCTGATTCCACTCCCAAGCAGGTAAGGGATTATTGAAATAATCATTTTATCGATAAGGGAATATCTGAGCATTTCTTTGACTGTCTCAGAGCCGCCATCGCAATAAATGTCTTTCCCGGATTCATTCCGGAGGTCTGCGATGAGGCTTTTTATGTCGCTGACATATTGGATATAAGGTTCTTTCCCGGTTTTGGACTTAGATAGCACAAATACTTTTTTATCTTTATGAGGGAATTCGATTCCAAAAGACTTAAGCTTGTCGTACGTTTTTCTTCCCCAGATTATCGTATCAACCGTCTTGTTAAATTCAGTATAACCATAATCCTCTCCGGGTGTTTCAACTTTCGACAGAAAATCGATTGAATCATCCTGTTTGGCAATATAGCCATCGAGACTCATTGCTATGTACAGTACAACTTTTCTTGACATGAACCTGGTTTCAATTGTTAACTGCTAAGGACTTATTTGAATGTTATCCCCAGCCCCAGGCGAATGGAACTGATGTCAAAACTGTTGTCGAGCACAAAACCTGCAGGATAGTCAATCTTCTGATAGTTGTAACCGGTTTGAATCCCAAGATTGAGACCGCCATTTACAGAGAAAGAATAGGATAATCCTGCTCCGGCTGTCATTCCCTTACTTAAATTGTTGAATAGTTTTACTGCATAACCTCCATATGCATCCAGTTTAAGCCCGTTAAGGTCAGGGTTAACATAATAGGAGGCATTTAGTGTTATGGGCAGTGTATTGTAATTACTTCCGTTCGTTTTGCGGTAATTATCTGTTCCTAATGCAAATCCGACTCCGATATGATCGTCCAGAAGTTTTGAGACGCCTGTACGCGTCCTGAAACCATTCAGTTTTGAGTTATCAGTCAGCGAAGTGCTTCCATGAATCAGGGCACTTATTTCGGTATAATTGATCAGCCGTCTTTTCTGGGACAAAGCGCTGTGACTTAAAATGAATATAAAGGCCAGGGTAAACAGGATTCTGGCAGAAAATGATCTTGATTTCATATTTTTCAATTCCGGATGGATTTATTTCATCAGCTAATATAATGACATAAGCTAATGTCTTTGATCCTTTTTCTGTAAATTTATCGTCGCCGGGATCCGGCTCTAATCTGATTTGAAGTCGAATGGCATTATCCTTTGCATCATTGAACTCTGGGAGTAACGGCAACTGCTATTACCTCGCAAATGAACAGGATGCTATCCTTGTGGATGCCGGGATAGCTTGCCGCGAGACTGAAAGGCGAATGGATCGTCTGGGCCTTTCGATGAATAAAGTAAGGGCAATTTTTGTTTCACATGAACATTCTGATCATATCCGGGGTATCCCGGTTATTGCTAAAAAATATCAGCTGCCGGTATATATCACAGATATTACGTTAAATCAGTCGGGACTGAATCTGGAAAGAGACAGGGTCAGATCATTTCGGGCTCATGAAGCTGTGAACATCGGAGAACTTGCTATCACGGCCTTCCCCAAATTCCATGATGCATCAGAGCCGCACAGCTTTACGGTAAGAAGCAGGGGAATAACTGTCGGGGTATTCACGGATATTGGTTTTCCCTGCGATCATGTAATCCGTTATTTCAGTGGATGTCATGCGGCCTTTCTTGAAGCCAATTATGACGAGAGACTTTTGGAGAATGGAAGGTATCCCTATCATTTAAAGGCACGTATCCGGGGAGGGAATGGTCACCTTTCCAATAAGCAGGCACTGGAACTTTTTTTAAGTAAAGGAACTCATATGAGTCATTTGCTGCTTTCGCATTTATCCAGGGACAACAATTCACCTGCTTTGGTCCGGGAGTTATTTAAGCCCCATACTTCAAATACAAAAATAATTGTAGCATCAAGGGATATGGAAACAGAAATATTTCATATCGGAAAAGCCGGTTCAGTTGGTTCCCTCACACATACTGTTCGCGCTGGAGATGTACAATATTCCCTGTTTTAGTGATTCTTGCATAGTCTCGTTTTTGATTAAACAATCATAACCTGGTTTTTAATTCCGGTTCATTTTTTCGCACTTCATAAACTTTTATGATGCCCATAATATATATGTATTCATAGCGGATACGTTATTAGGGATATAAAATATTGATCTGCTGCTTTATGAAAGGAAAAATCATTGTATCCTTTATCATTGCGTGTACTGCTCTTTTTCTCGCGTGGGGCACCAGTAAAATAGCTTTCAGGGAAATGCTCTCAACAGTACAGAACATTTCCACTCCAAATGAAAAGCTGTTCCAGGTTAATGATCTCTACAGAGGCATCAGTAACCTGGAACAGGTTCACAGTGAAATGGTGGTTAGAAGAAGGAGTAATTACCATGATACTCTGCTCAATAAGTTGAAGTATCTGAATAATTCTATGGATACCCTAAGGAGTTTGTATCAGAATGACCCCCGGCAGATATCACGTATTGTTGCCTTAAGAAAGCTGTTGCTGAAGCGGGAACAATTGTTTTTAGATTATTTGCGTGTAAGAGACAGCATGATAAGTAATGAAGGAGTTTCAGGAAAAGTAAGATCTATAAATGGCCTCATCATTAATAGTTCTAAAAATTCTGATACAACAACTATGCTTATTACCGAAAAGAAGACTTATACCACCTTTTATTCTCCTGAAAAAAATGAGGTTTCAAATGGTCCGCTAGGGAGAATATTCGGGAAGAAAAAAAAGTTTCAGTATCCCTTATCCGGCCGGGTCACCAATGAGGAAATGAATGTTAAAGTAGATACGATATCATATGTAAAAGAGGATAGTCTGATTAGTAAGGTGCAACAGGAAGTTCGTGATCTCGAGACTGAACAACGCAGGAAAAGTGCAAATTTTGTCAATAATCAGACTCAGCTGGCAAATTCAGGAGGTATATTAACAACTCAGATGCTTGGCATACTCGAGCAGGTTGAACGCGATCTGATCACACAGGTTGCTCTGGGCAATAGTCATGCCAGGAGTGTTGTTAATAGGGGTCTCAGCCGTATGAATATTATTATAATTATCTGCTTTCTAATTACTGCTGTTTTGCTCGGATTTATCCTTACGGATATTTCAAAAAGCAACAAGTACCGTAGAGAGCTTGAAATTGCCAGGGATGAGGCTGAATATCACAGTGCAGCAAAGCAACGGTTTTTGTCCAATATGAGTCATGAGATCCGAACGCCGCTGCAGGCTATTATTGGCTTTTCTGAGCAGGCATACAAACAGGATATTCCAAGAAAACAGGATATAGAGGCCATTTACTATTCTTCGGGACATTTGTTGCAGATCGTTAATGAAGTACTGGATTACAGCCGGATCATTTCGGGTAAATTTTCCTTTAAAAGTTCCATATTCAATCTCCGGGCTCTGATGGATGAGGTTGTATCAGTGATGAGAATGCAAGCTACACAAAAATCTATTGATCTTGTCACTGATTACCAGATAATGTCTTCCACCTATCTTAGAGGAGACTCCTTTCGCCTGAGGCAGATCCTGTACAATTTACTCAATAATGCAGTCAAATTCACTAGCAAAGGTAAGGTCACGCTTACCGTATTATGTAAAGATCACGGAGAAGATATGCATATAACTTTCCGTGTACACGATACAGGCCGTGGTATTCCTTACGAGAATCAAAAGCATATATTTAATGAATTCGAGCAGGAAGCTGCGGCGCATCCGGATGAAAATTCAGGCACAGGTCTGGGACTGAGTATTGTTAAATCCCTTACAGAGGCTCAGGGAGGAAGAATTTATGTGCAGAGTGAGGTGGGGAAAGGCAGTTGCTTTACTCTATATCTCAAATACACCCGCACAGATAATACAGAGGAGGACAAAGCGGAGTTCCCGGTACTTACCAGAAACGCTTTTAACGGAAAAGTTTGGATAGTTGATGATGATAAATTTATCCTGCAACTTTGCTCCAACATTTTTTTTAAACACAATATTTCACACTATTCTTTTAACAGTCCACAGGAACTGCTGAATACAAACTGGGATCCTGAAGTAAGTTGCCTTCTCGTTGATATGAGAATGCCGGGTATGAACGGCCAGGAGTTCGGGTCGATCCTT
>JBAZCD010000021.1:0-3369 GCA_041671205.1 Pedobacter sp. | reverse complement strand
GAACGGGAATTGATACTTCGTGAGGGATTTGACGGCTTGTTGATGAAACCTTTCACTGAAAATGAACTTCTGGGTATGGTTTACGGAAATGTTATTCCTGGAGGTTCTGCAGATGATAAACCTTTCAGACTTACAGTTCTGCAGAAAATGGCACTAGGTGATATGAATCTTCTGAATAAAATACTCGCACGTTTTCTGGAGGATTCATCGATTGATGGACACGAATTTCGTCAGGCACATGCAGAAGGACAAATTGAAAAACTTAGACTGTTATCACATCGTATTGCCGGCCGGATAGCTCAAATTGGTGAGAGTGAACTTGCTGCAGGTTTCAGAAAGCTTGAATTAATGTTATGCGAAAACGTGGTAATGGATGATAAAATATCAGATCAGATAAAATGCCTTCTTCTGGATCTGGGCAGGCTCAACGATTTTATCCGGGGAAAGATTCTCAATAAAGAACTGAACCAGGCAGTCTGACTTATTCAATCTTATATTTTTCAATTTTACTGTACAGGGTTTTACGGTCGATATTGAGAAGCCGGGCGGCCATCGATTTATTGTATTTTACAGTAATAAGGGTTTTTTCTATCAATGCACGCTCATTGGATTCGTTTAAAGCTTTCAGATCCAGGTCTGATGACCAGCGAAAATCATTCAGTGCAAGTGTCATTTCTTCTGATAAACAATCGGTATCAGCAATCTCTGTTTTACTGAGTAATACCATACGTTTGATCACGTTTTTTAGTTCACGGAGGTTACCAGGCCAGTCATAGCGTTCAAAAATAGCTAAAACTTCGGGAGAGAGGGTCTTTACATTTCTGCCAAGTTCTGCGTTGGATAGAGTTATAAAATGTTCAATAAACATTGCCAGATCTTTGCCACGGTCTCTTAAGGCAGGTAGCTGTATTTTAAATTCATTGAGTCTGTGATAAAGATCTTCCCGGAAGTTGCCATTGTTAATACTGCTGAGCAGATCGTCATTGGTAGCAGTAATAATCCTGACATCAACAGGTACCTGCCGGGTACTGCCAACAGGCTGAATAGACCGTTCCTGCAAAGCACGGAGCAATTTTACCTGTACTTCATAGCTTAAATTTCCGATCTCGTCTAAAAACAGTGTTCCTCCGTCTGCAGCTTCAAACTGACCTTTTTTATCACTCAAAGCCCCGGTAAATGCACCCTTTACATGGCCAAATAATTCGCTTGCTGCGAGGTCCTTTGATAAGGCGCCGCAATCAACGGCTATAAAAGGCTTATTGGCCCTTTTACTTTTCATATGGATAGCCCGGGAGGCATATTCTTTACCCGTTCCACTTTCTCCCTGCAGTATCACTGACATATCCGTAGGAGATACCAGTTCGATATGCTCATTTAGCTTTTGTGAACCCAAACTATTTCCGGATATGAAGCCGGTTAATGTATGAGTTTTTTTTGTTGATTTTGTATACCGACCCAACGCATCAGTTATAACCATAAGCAGTTCATCGGGATTGACGGGTTTCGTGATGTAATCAAATGCTCCTGAACGTATTGCCCGCACAGCAGTCCGCACATCATTAAAACTGGTCATAATAATAGCCGGAATCTGCAATCCATTTTCAAACATGGATGATAATACATCAAGACCATTGCCATCGGGGAGGCGATAATCTAAGAGCAACAGATCATAAGTGTTGTGTACTAAAGCAGCAATACCTTTGCTGGTGGTATGCTGGATACTGATTTCATGGCCTTTTTTGCCCAGAAAGCCTTCCAGAATAGTACAGAAAGTCAGATCATCTTCGACTATTAATATTTTTGCCATTCACAGGGTCTGAAATGACAAAATTACAAAAGCCGGAGAACATCTGGCTTTTGTAATAAAATTTAATCGGTTTTAAGGTTGCTTTATTGTATAGGCTTACCTTCTTTGTCAAGCCTGATAAATCTGGTTTTATCAGCTTTTTTGATATCAATATGGTAATATTCAGTGCCTTTTGTTGAATCTTTCACATGAAAGGCAGCAATTGGGGTCCATTCCTTATAGGCATCAGATGCAAGGGTGGCTTTTACCGGATCTGGCAAGTCCTTTAATTCTACAGGTGTTTTAGTTACACTATCCTGCACTGTATATAAAGCTGCAGAAATGTTTTCTGTTGTTTTGGCTTGTAAAGCTGTAAACCCGGTACATGCTATAACAGCTGCTGATAAGATCAATTTTTTCATGGTATTGTTTTTAATTATTTAATGAATTTCTAAGCCCATAATTGTAATAATGATGCCATTTTTTGGCATGATATATAGTTGATTGATTGCCAGATAGTTAAAGTCATTTACTCTCCAGGGTGATTATTATATGTGTTGACTTTCTCCACATGTCGGGGAGAAAGTCAACAAAGGAGAATCGAAAGCAAGTGTTTTTTTATGATACATCAGTGCTGTTAAAATATCGCAGGGAGATTTAATTTTTATTACTATTTCAGGATAGAAATCAAAAATCAACAGAAAATTGCCTTATAGTGTATTTAGCCAGGATTACCAACTTAGAAAAAAGACGGGTACCTTTAGTGTTCGATTAGTTTTCGAGCCAAAGCCGCCCTGCTTCGGCTCAGCAAATCCGGCTGTCCGTTTAAAATTTAACAAAAAAATCTGCCTGATACAAGCATAATTTCATTGTCAAAATCAAACTGAATTCTTATATTCGGATCGGTATCTTTATAAATATAAATAAGTATGTTATTAATCATTCTGAATATCATTTTTTGTCTTTCTTTCCTGGTTTTTGCCTGGCTTAATGTAAATGACAATGATTCCTGGCTCTGGGTTCCAATCTATCTGGCGGCATCAGTTCTGTGCGGGCTTGCAGGTTTTGGGATGTTTTATCCGATAGCTTATTTGTTCCTGATCGCCTTTTATCTGGTATATGCACTTGTTTTATTCTTTAGTAAAGACGGAGTTAAAGACTGGATCATTAAATATAACAGGCCAAGTATCACTGAAAGCATGAAGGCTACCAAACCTTATATAGAAAAGACCCGTGAATTCTTCGGATTACTGATCATTGCCGCAGCGCTTGCACTAAATTATTTGGTGTCAGGAGGAATTTAAGATCCTTATTTCAAATGGTTCTAAATTCATCTTTTAAGCTAATGATTGTTAATATTTTTTGGTAATTTTCAAAATATTTAGTTCATCCTGAGTTAAAATAACGTTTCAATTTTTTTGGACATGTTTGATTACGATGCAGAAAAATTACGGGATCTTATTACAGAAATTACCCGTTCAAATGTCAGTCCGGATACCTGGGCCTGGTTAAGTGAGAAGTTGCAATCTAAGGATGCATCAGTGATTAACACCACTTTTGCCATCATGCCGAGAAAAACCGGA
>JBAZCD010000020.1:0-15647 GCA_041671205.1 Pedobacter sp. | reverse complement strand
GTCCAGCACTTAGATCTTTGCTGCTATATTGAACATTACTGCCATAAACACGCTGTGAAGCAGCATGCTTATTTAGGATTTCATTTTTTGTCCGATGCAGGCCGCTAAGAGCCATTGAACTGATCTCCTGCAGCGAATCCGAAAGGCTGACATCAATTTTTCTCCCTGAATAAAAGGGAGTAAATAAAAACCTTCCGATTCCTATTATTGCAGATACCCCACGCAAAAACAGGGCCTCATTGGCAGAACTATAAGGCCGCAAACCGATATCCTGTTTTGCTATTGTGCTCAATCCTGCACCTTTACCAAAGCCTGAACCGGCCCACATCGTTAAACCCTGTCCAAACTGTAAAGCATAATCGCCTGCAAGCAGTTTCCTGACTGCACCAATGCCTTTGTAAGAAATATTTGCCGAATAAAAATCAAAACCTTTATTCCCAATACCCCCAAAAGAACGCTCACCGGCATCCTTTTCCAGGTTAACTGAAGCGAATAATGTATTAGAATAGTTGTAACGATAACGGGTAAACATTCTCATGGCGGAGCCAGCATATTTCTGATCTTCATTCAGGTATGAACCTGAAAACCCCGATTGCTTCTCCAGCACCTGTCCGAATCTTAATATAAGATCATGTTCAGCCTTTGCGAAGAGTTTTTTAACCGATGCCGATGCAAGTTGCCCCGGAGGCACTACTGCCACAAAATTCATAAGCCAGCGGACTGTTTGGGGATCAAATTCCGGCAAGCTTTGCAGCTCAAGTACGTCTAAAAACAGCCCATTCTTTTCCCGGTGACTAATAATGGAATTAATCTGAAGCGGAGATATAAAGTACAGATCCTGTAACTGCTCTTTTCCCGCAAGATTAAGATTGATTGGATTTTTCCGGTAAGAATTCAGTCGTTCTGCAATTTCCGAATAATCATGATCTTCTGAGAAATTGGGGGCAATTGATTCAAGGATCTGTTCGATAAGCTCATCATTATTTGCCTGAGAAAAACCGGCTTTACATCCCATAAAGAAAAGCAAAAGTATCAGGCCATATGATCTGATATCAGAATTCATAATTGAGGGAGAGATTGGGAGAAAAACCGAGAATGGGATGTGAAGAAACAGCAGCATCAAAGGCGACTCTCCGGTGCTTCAAGCCAAAGCCAGCCGACTGTTTAAAGGGATTGGCGGAAATTCCGCCGCGCACATAAAACCAGTTAATCAGCTGATATTCAAGGCCAAATTTCACATTAATACCGGAATCCAGCATTTTATACAACTCGCTGACAATTAAAACCTTATCGCTTAAATCACAAGAAATGCCAAAAGAAATACTGACCGGGAAATAGGAATCTGAGAGTTCATCAAACCCGCTTTTCCCAGGGTTTGATATTTGGCTTCCAATCCGGATCTTATCATTCAAACGATATTGCATCCCTGCATCTACACTGAATGCCTGTGTTAAACCGTACTTTGGGATACTGACCTGATGGTGTTTAAAGATCAGTGAAAGCGATAGTGTACCCGAAAAACTTCTTGAATAAGCAAGTCCGGTGGTCTGTTCCAGATAATCACTGAAACCATAACGCTGAAAGCTAATGCCAAAAACATTACCCTTAAGCGGCAAGGCAAAAACAGCACTTTTGGTGCTTAATTCCGGGGCTAAGAAGTGCTGTTCGTATCCCAGGGCAAATATTGCATGTTCAATACCTGCGGTACCAGCTGAATTTTGCTGTAATGACCATATACCCTGTAATGCAACACCGGCAGAACCCATAGCAAGAGATCTTGACCCCGGGTTCATTTGTGCATACAAAGTAGTATGAAATAAAATACAGATCAGGCAGATGTATCTCATCCAAATCAAATTAATGATCAGACAAAGACGAAGCAACTTGAATTATTAAACGGTCGATCGTAACAAAATCCGGATTTATTGGTCTATTTGTGAGATCAGTTATAAACTATGAATAAAATTATTTTAAACCTTGCCCTGTTGCTTATTGTAACGGGGGCATTTGCCCAGACTAATAAAATAGCTGAGGGGACCATCATTTATACCGTAGAATGGAAATTACCAGAACAGATGCAGACTATGGCTAGTAATTTCCCAACTGAATTAAAGGTGTATTTCAAAGGTGATTCATCCAGCCTGAAAACCGAATCAGCCATGTACAGCAGTACGAACATCATGAATGTCGCTAAGGAATATGAACGTCTGCTCCTGAACATTCCAATGATGGGGAAAAAATTTTCTGTCATCTTTAGTCCGGCAGACCAGGAAAAAATTTCTGCAAACATGCCGGAATTAAGTTTAAAAGCCGGAACTGAAACAAAAACGGTTGCAGGATATAAGGCACTTAAACATGAGGTAAATGAGAAAAAGAGTAATCAGAACTCTGAAGCATGGTTTACAGAAGATATTGAAGTTACCCCCAATTCCTTAACCCGTTTTTATGATAAGAGTTATGGATTTCCTGTTGAATTCACTTCCTATATGAATGGCCTCAGTGTAAAAGCTATGGTTAAAGAGATTAAGGCCGGTCCGGTACCCGCCGGTTCTTTCAGCGCTACAAAAGATTTTGAGGAGATCACGCTAGACCAATTAATGCAGATGCAGGGAGGAAGATAGAGTCAATTTAACATTAAATTCACAATTGATTTAAAGTTTTTTAACATACAGCGTTTTTTATAACTTGCGCTGATGTTAAAAAGCTTTACTGTTTTAGGCAGGTATTTACTGTTCTGGATCGTTTTCTTCTTTCTCGAAAGACTTGTATTTCTCAGCTACTATTCAGACAGGGTCTCACATCTGGGGATTAAGGAGATTATAAGTACATGCTGGCATGCGTTGAGGCTCGACGCCTCTATGACTGCCTATATATCGGCAATCCCTGCAATCGTCTATATTTTTCTGCTTTTTCTGCCTTCTTTCAGGTTCCCTAAAACAATTGCCAGGGCCTATGTTCTACTTTTTATTGTAATATTTTCAATCATCGCTGTCAGTAATCTAAATCTATACAGGGAATGGGGAACGAAGATCAATTTCCGGGCACTCGATCTGGCCATTAGTTCTCCCAGGGAGGCCATTGCATCAACTTCATCCTCCCCGATTCTGTTAATGGTTAGCATATTATTGGCCTATATTATTTCTGCGATTTTTTTCAGTTCAAAGATTATCCGTTACGAAATCGTTGATCGTTCAAAACCCCTATGGAAAAAACTGGGGACGAGTTTTTTTTTGTTAATCACCCTGTTTCTCGCCGCAAGAGGCGGATGGCAGCTTTCCCCCATCAATCAGAGTATGTCCTATTTTTCGGGTGAAACCGTTTTAAATCATGCTGCAGTGAATACGGAATGGAATCTCATTCAGGATATTATCAATAATAAGTTTGGAAATGAGAACCCATACAAATACTATCCCAAAGAAGAAGCCCGGACAATTGTAGCAGGTCTCTTCAAAAAACCTGCAGAGAATGCTCCACAGGTATTATTGTCTGCACGTCCGAATATTGTACTTATTATCGTTGAAAGTTTCACATCCAAATTTATTGAAGATCTGGGCGGTGAAAAAGACGTTGCTCCCAATTTTAAAAAGCTGATAAAGGAAGGAATATTGTTTGAAAATATCTACGCTGCATCCGGCAGAACAGATAAGGGAGTGGTAGCAACCTTAAGCGCTTTTCCGTCTCAGGCTATCCGGAGCATCATGAAACAAAATGATAAACAGGAGAGATTACCGGCAATATCACAGGAACTTGCTGGTAACAACTATTCAACATCCTTTTATTATGGAGGTGAAAGTGAATTCTTCAATATGAAATCCTACATTTTGAGTCATGGGTATCAAACATTGGTAGACAAACATGCATTTAAGGCAAAAGATATGAATTCAAAATGGGGCGCTTATGATGAGAAGGTTTTCGCCAGAAACCTTGAAGATATGGGTCATTCGCGGCAACCCTTCTTTTCTACCATCTTAACATTAACCAACCATGAACCTTTTGAGGTCCCTGTTAAACCTCATTTTAAAGGTGATGATGTGGATAACAAATTCAGAAGTACAGCTTACTATACAGACTCCTGTTTAGGCGCATATATGAAAGAAGCAAAGCAAAAAACCTGGTATAAAAACACACTTTTTGTGATCCTTGCCGACCATGGCCACCGTATTCCGGGAAATTTAACTGAATTTGATCCTGAACGTTATCGTATCCCCTTCCTTTTTGCAGGAGATATGATCAAACCGGAGTTTCAGGGAATGAGGATTAATAAAACAGGAAATCAAACCGACCTTGTTGCAACATTATTGAATCAGTTGAAGATTGACCCCGGGCGATATAAATGGAGTAAGGATCTCCTGAATCCGGCAACACCCGAATTTGCCTTTTTCAACTGGGATAACGGATTTGGCTTTGCAAACAGAGAGCAGGTTATTTCTTTCGACAATGTTGGTAAGACCATTATTCTGAGAAAAAACCTGTCAAACTCAAGTTCAGACTCTGTTCTGACAAGCAATGGCAAAGCTTATATGCAGGAAGTTTTCCAGCAATACCTTGATTATTAATTACCAAAACTGATCTTCAAACCTCTTTTTCCAGAGCGCTTATCCAATTTCAAATAAAACGCTCTAATGCCTCTTCTATTTTTGAGTAAATGTAATTGAGCTGTTCATTGCTGATACAATAAGGAGGTAAAATGTATATGATATTGCCTAAAGGCCGCAGGATAATACCCTGATCCAGAAAAAAATCATAAAGATTATCCCTTAAATTATTGAAATAGGAAGTTTCACCTGTACTCTCCCATTCCAATGCAAGAATAGTTCCCGTCTGCCGGATATTTTTAAGCCTTGGATGATCCTTAATTTTATTCATGAATTCATGATGGCTTTGAGTGATCATTTCAATATTCTTTATTGTTTCCTGTTTAAGCAAGAGATCAAGGCTTGCAAGGGCCGCAGAACAAGCAATAGGATTGGCTGTAAATGAGTGCCCGTGAAATAATGTTTTCAATTTATCATCAGACAGAAAAGCTTCATATATCTCTATTGTACAAGCAGTTATACCCAATGCCATCGTACCACCAGTCAGTCCTTTTGAGAAACACATCAGGTCAGCCTGCTCTGTGAGATGATCAGAAGCAAACAGTTTTCCGGTCCTGCCAAAGCCCGTCATAACTTCATCGGCGATTGTTAAAACCCCTTCAGATTTGCAATGCTTTATCAGTTCATCCAGGTAAGCCGCCTCATACATTTGCATACCGCCGGCACCCTGAACCAGAGGTTCAAAAATGAATGCCGCGAGATCGCTACTGATACCTGAAATATGACTTTTAATTTTTTCGATATTCCCGCTATCGGGAAGGTCTATGAATTCGACCTCGAATAATAATTTTTCAAATGGCCGGGTAAATGCACTCCGGGCACTAACTGCCATCGCACCGAAGGTATCGCCATGGTATGAATTATTGAAGGCAAGTATTTTTGTTTTTGCTCTTCCCCGGTTACTCCAGTATTGAAAGCACATTTTTAAGGCCACTTCAACAGCGGTTGAGCCATTGTCGGAATAAAATACCTTTGATTGTCCGGAAGGAAGGATCTCCAGCAGACGTTCGGCCAGTTCAATTGCACCTGGATGGGTAAATCCGGCGAAGATCACATGCTCAAGCCTGCTAAGCTGCTCCGCAACCTTTTGAGCAATGTACGGGTGCGAATGCCCATGAATATTAACCCACCAGGATGAGACCGCATCAATATATTTTTTACCGTCCTCTGCAATGAGATAGACCCCTTCTCCCCTGACAATGGGAATTGGAGCATCTGCATTTTGCATTTGTGTATAAGGATGCCAGATCAGCTCCCTGTCGCGTTCAATTAAAGATTTCCCGGCCATTTATCTTTCAATAGTTCTACCACACGCTGATCAGTGGGAAAAGTAACATCCTCAACCTGAAGTCCATTCAGATTTTTCCAGCGGAATGCCTGCAAAAGATCACCCTCCTGGTCAAATTCAAAAGGATTGTCCCGAAAATTAAGTTCCAACACGGAGGTTGGCACAACGAGGTAATAAACACTGATTACCTGACTTTCATTAAATGCAGATTTGATGAAAAAATCAGTCGTATAAAAATGTTCGATTACTTCCACATCCACATTACATTCTTCAATAAATTCGCGCTTCAGGGCCTCTATCAGCCCCTCACCGTATTCAAGTCCGCCACCAGGAAATTTGCTGAATCTGAAGCCATACTCTTCCTCATCACTCAGCAGGATCTGATTCTGATCATTGATCAGCAGCCCATATACCCGAACATTAAATTTATACATCCTGTGAAAAGTGTTTTTGATTTCTGGTTACATTCTCTGTTGTCCATACAATATCGATCCGTTTTGGCTCAGTTCTTACCTCACATGCCGGCATTCTGCAATAGTAGCAGCACTCCGGCATACAGGGATCAGCGTGAATAAAAAACTCCGTACTTGAATTGGCTTTATGATTGACCAGTTTGTCGACCTCAGAAACCTCCTCATGTACTTTATTCAGATTAAAATAATACGGGAGAGTAATGTGGCAATCGATATGCAGATCAGTCCCATAACGCTGGGTACGCAGATTGTGCATATCGATCCATGATTCTTTACGATGCTCATTCAATATTGAGATTACTTCTTCTGCGGTATCGAAATCAGATTCATCCATCAAACCTGAAACCGATTTTCGTACAAGCTTATAACCACTATAAATAATGAACAGACCAATCGCGATCGAAAGGCAGCTGTCAAGATAATTCAGGCCGGTAAAATAGATGAGAATTAAACCAACAACGATCCCGGCACTGGTATAAGCATCCGTTTGCAAATGTTTCCCATCGGCATATAAGGTCAGGGAGTTAAGTTTTTTACTCTGATCAACCAGATAATAACCCAGGGCGAAGTTAATTATCCCTGCAGCAGCAATGATAATGGTTCCTTCCATCAGGTCGCTGATCTCATGGGGATAAATAAGATTGTAAACAGATTTAAAGCTAATCAGGATCCCTGCAATGACAATGAGGCTTCCTTCAATAAAAACTGAAAAGAATTCGACTTTACCATGTCCGTAGGGGTGGTTGATGTCCCTGGGCTGAGCTGCAATATAAATGCTGTAAAAGGCAAAAAGGCTGGCCAGAATATTGACAATACTTTCTGCAGCATCCGTCAATATTGAATTGGAGGATGTAATAAAATAAGCCGTAAACTTTGCAAGCATCAGCAAAATTCCAATAACCAGGGAAATAAGAATTACTTTTTTTTGAGTTTGCAAACCGGAGTCTTATTCTAAGCAAATTTATACAATACAACAGAGCATTTCTTAAAAATATCGAAATTTAAGCTTCATTTCTTTTTAATTTTTGCATTGGCAGGGCATGTTCATATATTTGCCTTAATTATGAGCACATTATCAAACCGAATTAACAACTTATCCGAGTCTGCCACGATTAAAATGGCAAAGATGGGCCGGGAATTAGCAGCAAAGGGAGTAGACGTTATTAGTCTAAGTTTAGGTGAAACAGATTTTTACACTCCGGACTTTGTTAAAGAAGCAGCCAAAGAGGCTATTGACAAGAACTTTTCTTATTACACTCCGGTTGCGGGCTATCCTGAGCTGCGAAAGGAAATTGCAGCAAAACTTAAGCGTGAAAACAACCTGGACTATGATTTTGACCAGATCGTGGTATCAACAGGTGCAAAACAATCACTTGCCAATGCTATTCTTTGCGTAGTAAATCCCGGAGATGAAGTGATCATCCCTACACCTTACTGGGTATCGTATTCTGAACTTGTAAAGCTTGCAGAAGGTGAATCTGTATTCATCAACACCACTCTGGAGAGTGATTTCAAGATTACTCCTGAAGAACTTGATGCAGCAATCACCCCGAAAACAAAATTATTCATGTTCTCCTCACCAAACAACCCAACAGGCAGCGTTTACACCCGTGAAGAGCTTGCCGGTTTAGTGAAGGTTTTCGAAAAATATCCTAATATATTTATCATATCTGACGAGATCTATGAGCATATCAATTTTTTGAATGCGCATGAATCCATCGCACAATTCCCTTCTGTAAAAGACCGTGTAATTATTATCAACGGATTATCAAAAGCATATGCAATGACCGGATGGAGAATCGGCTATTCAGTAAGCAATAAAGAGATTGCTGCTGCATGCGATAAACTTCAAAGCCAGATCACTTCAGGAACCTGTTCAATTACCCAAAAGGCAGGTATTGCAGCTTATGCGGGCGGACTTGATACCATCAATGAAATGAGAACTGTGTTCAAAGAACGTCGTGATCTTGTTTATGGTTTATTGAAAGATATCCCGGGCTTAAAAGTTAATTTACCCGGAGGTGCATTTTATTTCTTCCCTGAAGTCAGCTCATTCTTTGGAAAAACTACACCTGATGGCGAA
Source organism: Pedobacter sp. (assembly GCA_041671205.1). GTDB lineage: Bacteria > Bacteroidota > Bacteroidia > Sphingobacteriales > Sphingobacteriaceae > Daejeonella. The sequence continues at coordinate 7,208 of JBAZCD010000020.1, read as the reverse complement.
GTGATCAAAAATGCTGAAGATCTTTCGCTTTACCTGTTAAATACAGGTCACGTTGCTACGGTAAGTGGTGATTCATTCGGAGATCCAAACTCAATCCGGCTTTCTTATGCGGCTGCAAATGATAAACTGATTGAAGCCATGAAGCGTATCAAAGCCGCTTTAGGAGCTTTAAAATAATATCCCGCTATAAATACCGGGCTAAGCACCCGGTTTATAATCTAATAATCCAAATGACAGACATCTTCGAAAAATTCAATTCATTGAATGTGATGATTATCGGAGATGTGATGATGGATAGCTACATCTGGGGTAAGGTAGAGCGTGTCTCTCCCGAGGCACCTGTTCCGGTTGTGAGAGTAATCAAAAAAGAGAATCGTTTGGGTGGGGCAGCCAATGTTGCCTTAAATGTTCAATCATTAGGTGCCAAACCCTTCATTTGTGCAATAATCGGAGATGATAATGAAGGGGATGAACTTCTGGCATTGCTCAAAAAACAACACCTTTCTGATCAGGGAATCATTAAGATCAAAAATCGCCCAACCACTGTTAAAACCAGGATCATTGCACATAATCAGCAGATCGTTCGGGTAGATGCAGAGACAGACCGTAACATTTCTGATCCTGATACAGAGCTGATGCTGAAGACAGTCAGACAAATTCTGTCTGATCAAAAAATCGATGTCATAATTTTTGAAGATTATGACAAAGGCTTAATCACAGAGAAGCTGATCAGTGAAACAGTAAAACTGGCTGAAAAAAATAATATTATAACGGTAGTTGATCCTAAAAAGCGGAATTTTCTTGCCTATAAAGGGGTTTATCTGTTTAAACCAAATCTGAAAGAATTGAAAGATGGACTCAAAACAGATATTGATCCATCCAAAACAGAACAGATCGAAGCAGCAATCCATGAATTGAAGCAGAAGCTCGGAGCCAAAGCCGTAATGCTGACTCTTTCAGAAAAAGGTGTTTTTATAAGTTCAGACCATGGGCAGCGTCATATTCCCGCACATACACGTGATATCGCTGATGTATCAGGCGCTGGAGATACAGTAATCGCAACTACGGCATTATGCCTGGCGGCCGGACTTGATGAATTTAAAACCTCTGAAATAGCCAACCTTGCCGGCGGACTTGTTTGTGAGCATGTAGGTGTAGTACCTATTGATAAAGCACGATTACTTGAAGAAAGCAGGAAACTTTAACTGGTTGTTTGTGTTTGGTTGTTAGTTGTTAGTAATTTGTAAGTGCATTGAGGATGTGTTGGTCTCCATTGTCAACTGTCAATTGTCAATTGTCAATTGTCAATTATCAACTCAAAAAATCCTACTTACTCCTTATCGCCTCCACAGGATCGAGCCTTGAAGCATTAAATGCAGGTATAAACCCTGATATCAATCCAATAGCTGTTGAAAGTGCAATGGTGAGTATGATCTTGCTGATATCAACCACGATAGTCAGATCAAAAAATGTCTTGGATATAAATGCCAGCATAAATACAATGATCAGGCCTATAAAGCCTCCCATCAGGCATAGAAGAACAGATTCAATTAAAAACTGGAGCATGATAAAATAGTTCTTGGCTCCGAGTGATTTCTGGATTCCAATAATATTGGTACGCTCCTTCACCGAAACGAACATGATATTGGCAATACCAAATCCGCCAACCAGAATTGAAAATCCACCAATAAATGCTCCGGCAAAATCAATGATACCAAAAAGCTTATCAAGCTGTGCGGTCAGTATGGTTGTTTTATTCAGGGAAAAATCATCATCATCCGATGGTGAAAGCCTGTGTACTGAACGCATCGTACCCTTCAATTCACTTTCCAGTTCATTGACAGAAATATTTTCCCTGCCTTTGACAGTGATCTGCGGACCATAGCGCTCATCTTCAACCTTGATCACCCCTTTAGCAAAATTCAGTGGAATCAGGACTGTTTTATCCGCTGAGATACCCAGCATATCTTCCCCCTCTTCTTTAAATACACCAATGATCGTCACCTTTCTTCCAAGAACAGTGATAACCTTCCCGACAGGATCCTGATTAGGAAAGAGCCCCTCTGCTATTGAGAAACCTATAATGGCTAAAGGCCTTCCGCCTTTTGATTCAGTATCCGTAAAATATCTGCCACCTTCAAAATCAAACTTCCAGACTTTATAATAATCGTGTGATGCAGCAGCGATCTGAACGCCCTCTATACTGTTATTCTTATACTTTATGGTACGATTTCCAATGCTGACCTCATAAGACACCCCTTCAGCATTCTGCAGACGTTCGGTCAGCTTGCTATAATCGCGTAAACTTGGTTGCGGTCTGCTGATATATTTCCACCAGGGAAAATCAGGTCCGCCAACCCAGGGCCATTTCTGTATATAGATGGTATTACTTCCCAACTTCTCAACACTGCTCTGGATATTATTCCGAAGCGTATCAACTGCAGAAAAAACACCAATTATGGTCATGATACCAATTGTTATCCCTAACAATGATAAGATTGTCCTGAGTTTATTCTGCCGGAGTGCTTCAAATGCAAAAAGGAAGCTCTCCTTTAAAAGCTTGAGAAATATCATATACGAGTTTAGACCAAATTTAATTAAAAACGTTACAGCTCGGCTAAGAAATAGTTGAATAATAAATATATGCTCGGAAATTTCTAAGAACTAAGGATAAAGATTTGTAGTTTTATTTTGCTAAATTTGCGCCCTGAAATCCACAAAACATAATTATGAAATTATCTCAGTTCAAATTTGATTTACCTGATTCATTAATAGCTCATAACCCCGTAGAAAACCGCGATGAAGCACGTCTGATGGTGTTAGACAGGAAAACCGGAGCAATTGAACATAAAATATTCAAAGATATTTTAGGGTATTTTGACGAGAAAGATGTCATGATTTTAAACAACACCAAAGTATTTCCGGCCCGTTTATATGGAAATAAAGAAAAGACCGGTGCTACGATCGAAGTTTTTTTACTTCGTGAGCTGAACCGCGAATTACGTCTTTGGGATGTGTTGGTTGATCCCGCACGTAAGATCAGGGTAGGTAATAAATTATACTTTGGTGATGATGACCTGCTTGTTGCCGAGGTGGTTGATAATACGACCTCCCGTGGAAGAACAATTCGTTTCCTTTTCGATGGAACGGATGATGAATTCCGAAGAAATATTGAGATCCTGGGTGAAACCCCCCTCCCTAAATACATTAAGCGTAAAGCAACTGCTGAAGATAAAGAACGTTATCAAACTATTTTCGCGAAAAAAGAAGGTGCTGTGGCAGCTCCAACTGCCGGCCTCCACTTTAGCCGTGAGTTAATGAAACGTTTGGAACTAAAAGGCATTGAATTTGCTGAGGTAACATTACATGTCGGACTTGGAACCTTCAGATCAGTTGAGGTTGAAGATCTGACCAAACACAAAATGGACTCTGAACAATTTATCATCGAGCAGAAAGATGCCGATCTGGTAAATAAAGCAATAGCCGAGAAACGCAAAGTATGTGCAGTAGGCACCACTTCCATGCGTGCCATAGAGTCTGCAGTTTCTGCAGGCAGAGAATTAAAAGCTGCAAACGACTGGACCAGCAAGTTTATATTTCCTCCCTACGAATTCAGTATCGCCAATTGTATGATCACTAATTTCCACACACCTGAATCAACTTTATTGATGATGGTTGCGGCTTTTGGAGGATATGAGCAGGTAATGAAGGCCTATGAAGTTGCTGTAAAAGAAAAATACCGTTTTTATAGCTACGGTGATGCGATGCTAATCATCTAAATTTTACACGATGAATTTAAGGAGTTTAACTTTCAGTTTTAATCCCTTGATTCAAAAGGGCCTTAATACATCTTTTTCGCTGTTGTGAAATATTATGCGATCATAGTTGGTGGTGGATTGGGAAGCAGGATGCAGGCCGATATACCTAAACAGTTTATGCTCCTGAATGGCCGGCCGGTCTTGATGTATACGATCGAAGCATTTTACCATTCAGAGTTTAAACCTGAGATCATCGTTGTCCTGAATATCGATTTTCATCCTTACTGGGAGCAGCTATGCAAACAATATAATTTTTCGATTCCTCATCAGCTTGTAAAAGGCGGAAGGCACCGTTTTCATTCGGTAAAAAACGGAATAAAAGCAATAAAAGGGAAGGCAATTATTGCCATCCATGATGCGGTAAGACCGCTGCTTAGTGAAAAACTTATAAAACGTTCTTATCAGGAAGCCGAACTGTGGGGAAATGCGGTTGTCGCCATAAAAAGCAGAGATTCCGTCAGGCAGCAAAGCGGAAAGAATAGTATTCCCCTGAACAGAGAAAATATCTATCTCGTACAAACTCCTCAGACCTTTAGCTCCGACATTCTGAGAAAGGCTTACAAACAGGAATTCAGAAATGAATTTACCGATGATGCCTCAGTTGCAGAACACTCGGGTGTTGCCATAAAACTGATTGAAGGTGAAAATAAAAACTTCAAGATCACCTTCCCCGAAGATATCCGGATTGCCGAACTCTATCTGAATCAGGAATCCTAAGCTGTACCCATTCTAAAGAGAATGGGTATAAATTTAAATACCGGTTATAAGGATCCCCCTCTGATTACCCGAAGTAATACGGCTATAATAGCGATTACCAGGAGAATATGAATAAGGTTTCCGCCAAATGGTGAAACAAAAGAACCTAAAATCCAAAAGATGATCAGAATAATCGCGATCAGATACAATAAATTGCCCATAGTTTTAGTTTTTAAAATAGTTCTGTATCACTAATACTAAAACTATACCGTTTATTTGATCTTTAAATAAAAACGGTTCTCTTTCTTTTCAGACAGGGCAAAAAAAAGCCCCGCAATGCAGGGCTATTTTTTAATATTCATCTTCATTAAAGAAGAAATCGTCTTTGGTTGGGTAATCCGGCCAAATTTCTTCGATATTTTCATAAGGTTCGCCGTCGTCTTCCAAAGCCTGAAGGTTCTCTATAACCTCTACGGGAGCACCCGAACGAATCGCATAATCAATAAGTTCATCTTTGGTTGCCGGCCATGGTGCGTCTTCCAAATGAGACGCTAATTCTAATGTCCAATACATATTTCTTAGAATTTGATTTATACTAGTTTTTGCAAAAATATAATAATTTAAATAAGATTATCAATTATTTTTTAACATCCCGGTCAAACCCGTGGAAACCATTGATTTTCAGGCAGATTATGGTCGAAACACAACTTTCTGGACAGTACAAAAAGATAATCACTAAGTCTGTTGAGGTAAATTACCACCTTTTCATCGACAAAACTTTCTGACTTAAGGTGTACAGTAATCCGTTCAGCCCTTCTGCATACACATCTGGAAATATGGCAGAATGAAACCACCGGACTTCCTCCGGGCAGAATGAAATGCCTGAGCTCCGGAAGAACTTCATTCATCGCATCAATTTCCTTTTCCAGCAAACTTATATCCGAAAGATGCAGGTCAGGTATTTTCATTTTCGACTTCTCCGGGTCGGAAGCAAGGGCTGCGCCTATTGTAAATAGTCTGTCCTGAATTTCCTTCAGAATGTCTTTATAATTGGAATCAATATCATGATCCCTGATCATTCCTATGTATGAATTTAGCTCGTCTACTGTTCCGTAACTTTCGATCCTGAGATCATGCTTCGGAACACGGGTCCCTCCAATCAGTGAGGTAAGCCCTTCGTCGCCGGTTTTGGTATAAATCTTCATCAGAATACAATTGTTTTATGATGGCGCTAAGGTACGCCACTCTAAATTCACAAGAAAGCTATATTAAGAATTCTACCGGGGAATATGCCATAAATTTCTGACAGGGATAAATTAAAATACCGAATCTATTTCTTATAACTATTAGGGTACAACTTACTACTGAATCTGCTCAAAGTCGGAGCCCTTCGTTTTCATATCATCCAAACGAGGCGAAACGGTTTTGATATTCGGATTTAAATAATCATTCTCGATCAGTCCATCACGCATACGAACTATCCTGTGTGCATGCTGTGCAATATCTTCTTCGTGCGTTACAAGAATAATCGTATTGCCCTTGGAATGAATTTCTTCCAGCAGACCCATGATCTCAACGGAGGTCTTGGTATCCAGGTTACCCGTTGGCTCATCAGCGAGAATGATTGAAGGATTATTTACCAGGGCACGGGCTACCGCAACACGCTGACGCTGACCTCCCGACAATTCATTAGGTTTATGATGTACCCTGTTTCCCAGCCCAACGCTTTCAAGAGTCTTCTGAGCGCGGTGCTCACGCTGAACTCGTCCAACACCGGCATAAACCAATGGCAGGGCTACATTTTCCAGTGAAGATGAACGGGGCAGCAGATTAAAAGTCTGGAATACAAAGCCTATCTCCTTATTTCTGATCTCGGCAAGCTCACTGTCGCTCATTTCGCTAACCTTGTTCCCGTTTAATATATATATCCCTTTACTTGGGGTATCCAGACAACCTAATATATTCATTAAAGTTGATTTCCCTGAACCTGAAGGACCCATCAGAGCCACAAATTCGCCTTTATTGATGGTCAGAGATACTGATTTAAGGGCATGAATGGTTTCAGATCCGATTACATATTTCCTGCCGATATCTGTTAACGTAATAAGAGGGTCTTTGGCCATGTTTTTGTTTTTTAGACTATTGGTGCACCTGCTTTGTTACAGATATAATCAAATTAGGGTTTATTGATCACTTTAGCTACTCTGAAGAATTTACCATCCTGTTTGGGAGCATTTTTTAAAGCTATTTCCCTGCTGATCTCCTGCTTAACCTCATCTTTCCTGAGAACATTTACCTCATCACTCATATAAACCAAAGGCTCCACACCATGGGTATCAACCTCATTGAGCTTATCCATGAATGTCAGAATTTTATTCATGTCGTCTAAAAGGCCCTGTTTTTCACCCTCCTGCACTTCCAGCCTTGCCAGGTGCGCTACCTTATCTATCATTTCCGGGTTTAACTTCATTTTTTAATTTAATTCCTCCTTCAATATCAAAAACAATTTATTTCTCTGCAGACTTGGACCTTTCATGAAGTACTAAGGTATCATTGATTATATTATATACCCTATTCTTCAGACTCTCTGCATCTTCTGAGTTCAATCCGCCGGTATTGATCGGAGTGTGAACGCAAATATCGCAAATACCAGGGGTACTTCCATAACGCTTCCCATCATCCGACAATAAATTC
>JBAZCD010000019.1:0-15716 GCA_041671205.1 Pedobacter sp. | reverse complement strand
ACATTGCCTGACGGTAGGTATTGGAGTTTTCCCTTTCCCTTTTTCATAATCAAAGATAGTTGCGTTTCCACCAAATGATTTCGTGTTTGCATTTAGCCCATTCTGGACTGAAAGCTTTGCCGTTCCACTAACGACGCCTTCTTTAAATGCTTTACTCCACAAAAATCGATAATTGACATCATATGTCATAATGGTTCCGCTGAACCCTCGAATGAAATCTGAGTTGTAGAGATGCGTTAGTTTATCTTTGTTTTCCTTAATATAACTTGTCTCACCAATTATCTCGATGATTTTACCATTTTTGACTTTTGTGCCCACTGGATTTAAAAGGAATACAAACTCTCGTAACATTGAAAGTTTGGAGTTTTCCAGCACATATTCTCTCGAAGGAACAATAGCTGCCGTGGCACCATTATTCAATTTTTCGATCCTGGCTTTTTCCCATTGTGGTTCCAAGGTTCGCGCTTTCTTACCAGTGGATGAGGTACTGGGGATCAGCTCTTTTTTGTACTTTTCTACAGTGGTTTGATGCCAGGCCATTAGACCTTTTAATAGAGGTAATTGTACTGCCCTAACTTCAGTTCGAGGAAGATCAGGAGTGATTACTTTATCCTTGTCGCACTGAGTAAAACATATCAAAATGAGAAGTAGCAGAGGTATAATTTTATATTTCATAGGGTTATTCTTGCTCGAAGGTAAGTTGCTAACTGTGCAATTCAAAATTGCTATATCATTAGGAAATCGTATTAATCAAGGACAAAATCCAGTTTCGTATAGAAAATCTCGCGGTTCATATAGACATTATAGCTTTGTATCCTAAATTGAAAATACTTTATTTTTGCAATAAAGTACTGTATAACCATGATTTTTAATCTGGCTGATAATCGAGCGCTGAAAGGATAATATGTCAGAAGATTTGCTCCCCACTAAAGATGTTCTGACCGTTGCGGCTTCAATCTATGAAGGCTTCCCTAAATTATTTTAAGGGCTTTTGTCAAAGCTAAAAAGCCTAGTGTAATGATTTCAAAGAAAATTAACTAATTTTAAGGACATCGCCTGTATATGTCCAGGCAAAAGGCTTTTTGGGCATATGGGAAATGGAATTATTCAGGGCGCTTTCAACACGCAGCATGCTTTCTTTTACCGCGTTATCTGGCAGGCCGACAACGAAATAATTGAGTCCGCCGCTAATATTTACCTCAATAGTTATGGTGATCGCTTCAATTCCAAAAACGGCACTTCCAAAGGTTTTTGCAGGCATGGTGCAAGGGTAGAAACCTAAGTTACAAAATGATATTCCCTGTCTGAGTAAAAGGTGTAAAGGAATGAGTGAACGGTAATATACTGGTAAGGAAAACACCAACCGGAGGGAAATTTTTAATTTTTAACGCCATCTGTTTTAAATGATAGGACAGCTACCTAAAACTATATCCACATGACACCCCGAAATTGAGAAGGTTGAATGCACCTGAAGAAACGGTTGAATTTTTAATAATAGGAATTAAGGCCGCTCGGGCGGTAAATCCTTCTTTTTTAGGCTGGAGTCGATATCCTATTCGTAAAGGGATAAATGTACCATTGTCATCAGCAGAATTGTCGCGAACCTTGTCCAAAGCTATCTGTGGCGTAACACCGATGCCAAGTTCAAGTCCATGTTGTTTTGCGCCGATGATATAATTCATTGCAATCGGCAAAGCAAGCATTCTTCTGTCTGTAGTTTTATTGTTATTAGTTACTTCAGTAAGATAGTAGCCTCCCAATCCAGCGCCTGCACTAAATCCCAATCCATGATTGATATCTTTTTTAAGCCTCATATCATAATTAGCGGATAACAATCCACCTGGGATGAACGTTTCCACAAATAAAGCTTTTCTGTATCTTCCTGTAATATCGGGAGGAAATACGCGCTTTTGATAAGACCCTACTGACCTTTTTGATAACCGCTCGTACTGAACATTAAAGCCCCAGAACCCTGTTCTGGGCCGGTAAAAACCCTGATAACTTTTTCCATACATTTGGACATCAAGTTCACCAGACAAAGGCTTGGAAATGTTATACATCAATCCGAACTTAACCTGGCCCCGTCTACCCGTTCTGATAACGTAGTCTGCAGAGACCGGGAAACTTAAGTACAATAGATCCAAGTCGGTCACTCTGGTCCGCACATCAGGTGGACCGGCTGAGGGATCATCCGGATTATATGGAGCTGCCCTGTTAAACGCTAACATAAGTTCATAAAAGTCATCTTTAGGAAAATTATAAAAACGGACACTTGGACCTGCAGTGAGTTCCAGAAATCTGCTACCTATTGGTATTTTATATGCAGGGGAAATTGTTAATGCTGCGAATCCTAAAGGATTCGAATTAAAAGTAACATTTATTTGCTTATCGCCACCTGCCCCCGTTCCAAAAGCATTCCTGGGGGCATAAACGCCAAGAATATATGGCACTGCACCAAATTCCAACCCCGCTTTGATGCCTACCGGGCCACCTTTGAAATATTTCAAGACGTAGACACCCACGTTAATGTTGAGCTCCGGCGGTCCATAAATATTCGATGCCGAAGGATTTTCGACGGAAGTGCCTGGGATATATGAAGGCGTTACCCTAACTCCAAACGCAGTAGTTTGGCCGTAACTAAACATTAAATTAGCCGTCAGAATGGCGGTTAATGTAAGTTTCCAAATATATCTTTTCGAAGTGTGTGTCATATTCCTCACTTTGTAACAAGACATTATATTAATGAGTATAGGTCAATCTATTATTCCTCATAGCTATATATGTTGCCAACTCACCCGATTTAGATACATAATCCGGGGCATTAAATTAGAAATACCCATTGATATACTTCAGTGCTTGTTGGACAATACCAATAGGGAGCACAAGAGTTGCGAGAAAACAAACATTATCATGTCCAAAAATTATTTATTCTAATTATCTGAAACTATAACCAATAGAGGCTCCAAACCAGACATATTGGTGTGACTTAAAGCTGCTGATATAAGGAGTCCAGGTTGCTCTGAATAAAAGGCCATCTTTCAGGGGTTGATATCTGTAGCCCACATTAAGAAAGCCCAAAGGTCTGATTTGAGGCGAATCTCCAATATCCACGAGGGCGATTTGAGGAGTTATCCCAAGACCCGTTTCCAAGCCATGTCTTTGTTTGCCCAGGATGTAATTTATAGTTAAAGGAATTGAGACATAACGGTTAAATTCTGCAAATTTACTATCAAACAATTGACCCAGCCCTACTCCTGCCCTGATTCCCAACCCATCGTTTTTAAATCGCTTTAATCGCATATCATAGTTTAAAGACACCAGGCTATTTCCAACTGCCTCGGCAAATACTGCTTTTCTGAAGCCCTGTTTGTCAGAGGGGATCGGTTCTGCACGTCTATATTTAACTTCCGGCTTTTTTGTTGCATACCTCAATTGAAGGTCTAATCCAATATAGTTTGATCTTGTAGCAAAGCCGCCATGATAAGTTTGATCATACATTTGGACAAATAGGGTTCCATCCGCAATCGGTTTTATTCCCCAGTTTTTCCGGATACCAAAAACGAGGTCAACCTGATCGGATACTCTCCGTTCTATACCAAGAGAAATGCTGACATCTGTATGTAACTGAGGACTGATGGGAGGTAAGTTTATTTCAATGTCCGGCGGACCGGCATTTGGATCATTGAGATTCCAGGGTGTAGCTCTATTAGCGGTGTAATAGCTTATATCACTTTCTCTGCCCCGATGGTAAAACCGGATATTTGGCCCCGCTGATAAACGGAACATATTTTGGTTCCACTTAAAACGATATACCGGCTGAAATGAAAGACCATAATAAAAGTAATTTTCACTGTTTGAATTTGTGGAAATATTGCCCGAGCCCTGCCTGGTTCCAAAGGCATTTAATGGTGCCTCGATATACTGATTCCAGTCCACAATCCCCAAATCAACACCGGTACTGATAGCCCAATTTTTCTTCATCTGGTGAGAATAATCAATTCCAGAGTCGAAGGAAAGCGTTCTTTCTCCGTATATCCTGGCTGGAGAGGGATTGTCAACTTTAGGGTTCGAAATCATGTTAGGAGTGAATCGTAAACCTATAGTATTCTGAGCTTTTCCTGTCTCTGATATTAAAAGAAGGAGCATTGTGGCCACTAGACCACAATGCTTTATAAATTTTAAATTCATGCTATTTTAAATACTTCGTAAAAATATAGCCATTAACGTTGAAAGTAGCACCTACCTCGCATGATTTGACCCACGTATATTGATCCCAATGTTCTTTTTCCTTTCTATGGTACTTCCTTTTATAGGGCTTAGTTTTATCAAATGTGTCAACAAGATTGGCAGGAATGCATTTTGAATACCCATCATGCCGGTAGACTTTGCCAAAGATCTGTACACTCATTCTTGCCATCTGTTTCGTCCAAATTCCACTTTGCTTACGAAACCTCCGAATTTTTCCTTTGAAATAGCTGTCGAACCACATATTGCCACTAGCTTCAGCCCCACCCCTCTTTTTGGTAACTTTCCAGTGTATCATCTTGTTGTCTGGCAAATCTATAGTATCAGCGATCGTTTTCCTTTCTTCACAGAGCCACGACTCCGCGCTGCAGGGAACCTCCTCAGTCGGGTATTCAATTAAACTAACGGGTTGAAATAATGTCCCGCCAACCTTTACCTGGCCATATTGGTTATTAATGGTTCGTTCTGCATCATCTTCTATAGCATATTTATCATCCGGATAAACTGATGCCGCCCAGGGATCAGCTGTATTTAACCAGGCGATTTCTTCCGATTCAATCAATTGCCGTAATGAGTAAAGTCCAAAAAATGCTTCAAATTCTTTGAAAGGAAGAAATTCGTCAAATCCAACGGACTGAGCATAATCGGTTATAGCATCGTCTGACATATAGTCTAATGGGTCAATAAAATTACTGGAATGATCTTCATAAGCATTTTCTAATCTGCTAATTATATTATCCAGAGCTGTTACATCAGTAAACTCTAACACACCGCCAACCTTACTCACTCCCACATAGGGATCTCCTAAATACTGGTACCCCGTAAATCCTGTTCCATACGGCCCTTCACCCCAGACCCTGTAGTTTCCGTACATGGAAGGCTTTTCGTTAAAATTAATATAATCTGTTGATGAGCCTATATACGTGTATACTCCGGTGTTCCAATTGATCAGGTACCAGTCGTAAGGACCCGGGTCATTCAGTTCTGCATAATAGTTGTAATATGTTCCGGCCAATGGGGCCGTAAAGTTTGCAGATTTAGTTGTCATTACTCTGCCTTGATTTTTCTTGCTTTGCTCCCCGTTTAATATGGACGTTATTTTATCAATATTTTTTAGGGTTGGGGAAATCCTCTTAATGGTTTCACCTTTTACTTCAATTTTAAGTCCGGGACTTTGCCTGAGCACCTTCTTCTTCCCCGGTCCGGCCTCCTTGCTCATCAGAAGATCAGCATTTTTTAGTTTTGCGGAATCGGGTGATAATTCCTTTTTACATCCCTCAATGGATAGGATTAACACCAGTCCAATAATACCAAAGGGTAGCATTAACTGTTTGATTTTTTTTCATGATTTTATGGTTTAGATGATTATTAGTTTTCAGATATTTTTACTGAAATGGAGTGAAAAAAAATGCATGGTTTTAAATTTTTACACCAACAGTTAATTGCCCTATATGAACGGGCCTTTCCTCTATTTTAATTGAGAAAAAGATTTAATGTCCAAATCATAACAGCTTTATTTTCCGTATGTCTGCAGAGACCGGAATAAGGATTGTTCTTGTCTGCTGCTTAACTTCTCATAAAAGATAATAAGCAAAACAATGATGATACGATTGCCTGAGTAAAAGGTGCAAAGGAATGAGTGAATGGTATAATTTTCTCTGATTATACCGGTATGGTGGAAAAACACCAACCGGAGGGAAATAATGGCTATCTTGAATATCTAAACCTAAACCAAAGTATATGAAAACATCTCATTTATTCCTAAAAAGAATATTGGCAACAGTATTATAACCTATCAATTACATGGTAATGCGTGGAGTAGTAGTTCTATTGATACTGATTTTCTGTATCAGTGGCCGGGTATATCCTCAATCGGATTCCATTAAAAAGAAAACTGAATACTTTTCAATAGCGGGAGAAGGGTATTTTCCCACCACTACTAAAATAGCTAGTGATGGAAACAGAAATCCCCTCGAGTATTATCGCATGCCCGGATTTTCGTTGGGTGGAGATTATCGAAGAGTAAGCAGGGGTGGTTTTACCATCGTCACCGGGCTGCATTATAGGAAGTTGCCGATTAGCTTTCAGTATACGGTGCGTCCTACTGACTATGATGGGCCACCAGAATGGAAAACGGACCACTTCGATAGGTTTGCAAATCTTTCATTCGGTCATGTGTATGTACCCCTTCAGTTTGGATACACCGTGCAATCGGCAAGCAAACGATGGATCCCTTCTTTTATGGCAGGATTGAATTTCAACCATTTGCTTTCTTACATATCAGAGTACGACAGCACACTTGGAGACCCCGGAGAAAGAATTCACCTATTTGAATTTGAACTCACATCGCCAGACAATGACAATCGTGTTTGGACAACGTATATCGCAAATGCAACCGTTACGCGGACATTAAGGGGTGGAAACCAATTCTATATAGGGCTGGTTGCAAATATTTCAACCACTACCGTATATAATGGCAGATACGCTTTTTTCTTTAAAGACGGAATACAAACAGGTTCTTATACAGATAAAGGGAGTTATGTCGGCTTACACTTTGGCTACTCCTTTTTAAGGAAAGCGAAATAACAATAATGTCTTACCCTGCCTTTCAGTATTGTAAACTGAAAGGCAGGGTTTGTTATTCCCTCTGGTTGGTGTTATCACCATACCAGTTCCCCTCTGGTGGTGTTGCTCCTGAGGTTGGTGTTATCCCAACCCCTACTTCCCAAACGGCATTTTAGGCATGCCTTTCATCATCTTAGCCGCCGCCGCTGGGTTTGAGAATTGCTTCATAACCTTACGCATATCCTCAAACTGTTTGATCAGCTTGTTAACTTCAGTAATATTAGTACCCGAACCTTTGGCAATTCTGGTACGGCGATTTTGATTGATTGAATCGGGGTTTTCACGTTCAAAAGGAGTCATAGAGCGGATGATGGATTCAATAGGTGTAAAGGCATTATCATCAATTTCCACATCCTTAATCGCTTTTCCAACACCCGGAATCATGCCCATCAGATCCTTCATATTACCCATCTTCTTGATCTGCTGGATCTGGTTCAGGAAGTCGTTGAAATCAAATTTATTCTTGCGGATTTTTTTCTGAAGTTCCGCCGCTTCTTTCTCATCAAACTGCATTTGGGCACGTTCAACAAGGGAAACCACGTCACCCATCCCGAGAATACGGCTGGCCATCCTGTCGGGATAGAAGACATCCAGGGCTTCCATCTTCTCGCCCGTACCAATGAATTTGATCGGCTTGTTTACTACCGATTTGATAGAAAGCGCAGCACCACCACGGGTATCACCATCTAATTTGGTCAATACTACCCCGGTAAAGTCAAGCCTGTCGTTAAAGGCTTTTGCGGTGTTGACAGCATCCTGACCGGTCATGGAATCCACCACAAAGAGAATTTCGTGCGGATTAGTCTGTGCCTTCACCTCAGCGATCTCTTTCATTAAGCCTTCATCAATGGCCAGACGACCGGCGGTATCGATGATCACCACATTTTGACCGTTCTTTTTTGCTTCGGCAATTGCGGCTTTGGCTATTCCAACCGGATCTTTGGATTCACGGTCAGTATAGACCGGCACCCCGATCTGTCCGCCAAGCACTTCCAGCTGATCGATCGCCGCCGGACGGTAAACGTCGCCAGCCACCAATAGCGGTTTTTTATTCTTTTTTGTGACTAGGTAATTGGCGAGCTTTCCCGAAAAAGTGGTCTTTCCAGCTCCGTTTAATCCGGCGATAAGTATAATGGTAGGATTGGCTGAAATGTTCAGCTCCTCAACTGTACCACCCATCAGGTTGGCCAGTTCATCATTCATAAGCTTGGTCAATAACTGTCCCGGAGATATGGATGTAAGTACATTCAGCCCGAGAGCTTTTTCTTTTACATCATCAGTAAAAGCTTTCGCAGTCTTATAGTTAACGTCGGCATCCAGAAGAGCTTTACGTATCTCTTTCATGGTTTCAGCCACGTTTATTTCAGTTATACTTCCCTGGCCCTTAAGAACCTTAAATGCTCTGTCGAGTTTATCCTGTAAATTTTCAAACATCTTATTAATCAGCTTTTAGCTGCTGCAAAGTTAAGATTTCTGAACAATCGGACTAAACTAATTGTTCATTCGGGCCAGAATTAGATCGAAAGCATGAAATATGGCATAAAAGAGTAACATTAATATTGCTTAGCATAATAATTTGGAACATTTTAATTCCTTTGCATCCATTGAATTTCCGAATGAAGTTAAGGGTTAGCATAATTGGTATTTTCTGGGTGATTGGCAGCATGTGTGAAGCGCAGGAAGTCAGAACGCTCAATGCTGTACGGACAGACAATTCTCCAAAAATTGACGGGGTATTAAACGATCGGGTTTGGAAGGAGACCTTAGCCGCAAGTGGTTTCATCGAATTTAAACCTCAACCCGGTCGTATAGAGAGGCAGGATAGAAGAACCGAGGTAAAAATAGCTTATGACAATACGGCTATATATATCGGAGCCCGAATGTATGATGAGCCCGACAGTGTTTTTCGGGAAATCATGCCCCGCGACAATCTGGCTAATTCAGATTTTATAGGAATAGTTTTTGACACTTATCTCGACCGTATCAACGCTTTTGGCTTTTATGTGACCTCAACCGGCACTCAGTTTGATGCAAAATACTCCCGTTCAGGCAATGAAGACAGAAACTGGAATGCAGTTTGGGACAGTCAGGTAAAAATTGACAGTCTGGGATGGACGGCTGAATTTAAGATCCCTTATTCTGCGCTGAGGTTCGGTTCTAATGATATACAGGAATGGGGACTGAACATCACACGCCATCGCCAGATGACCAATCAGCAAAGCAGCTGGAGCTATATTGATCCAAAGATAAGTGGTTTCATTAATCAGGAAGGCGAATTACACGGAATAAAAGGAATAAAGTCACCCGTAAGATTGTCATTCTCACCCTATATTTCTTCTGCGCTTAATAATTATCCTCATAACCAGCCCGGACTAAATAATACCACAAGTAGTTTAAATGGGGGAATGGATATTAAATACGGAATTAACCAGAGTTTTACCCTGGATATGACCCTTGTGCCTGATTTCGGACAGGTACGTTCAGACAATCAGGTACTTAACCTGAGTCCTTTTGAAGTCAGATTCAATGAAAACAGGCAATTCTTTACCGAAGGTACTGAGTTGTTCAATAAGGGGAATCTTTTCTATTCCAGGAGGATTGGTTCCAATCCTGCATTTTCATATAATATCAACTCAAAGATTCTTCCGGGTGAGATTGTAAAAAACCATCCTACTGAAAGTAAATTACTCAATGCCACCAAAATTTCGGGCCGTTCAGAAAATGGTTTAGGCTTAGGTTTCTTTAATGCCGTTACTAAACGCGGTTATAGCATAGTAGAAAACGGTCTGGGTGAGGAGCGTCTGATCGAAACCCATCCCTTAACTAATTATAATATATTGGTGCTTGACCAGTCACTCAGGAACAACAGTTCAGCTACTTTTGTGAATACCAATGTTTTACGCCAGGGATCAGCCTACGATGCAAATGTGAGCTCATTTTTAATGGACCTGAACGACAAAAAGAACAGATATAATATTTCGGGAGCTGCCAAGTTAAGTTATGTAGGGGCAGAAGTTCCCGGAGG
Organism: Pedobacter sp.; assembly: GCA_041671205.1. Lineage (GTDB taxonomy): Bacteria > Bacteroidota > Bacteroidia > Sphingobacteriales > Sphingobacteriaceae > Daejeonella. Next base: position 5,821 of record JBAZCD010000019.1, on the reverse strand, counting down.
TTCGAACAACACCGGATTTAATTATGAGCTTGATGCCGGAAAGAAAAGCGGCAATTTCACCTGGAGGTATGGGTATGATCTGACAGACAATAAATTTGACCCTACAGATCTCGGGTATTTTAATAATAACAATTTCATCCGGAACTCTTTTGATATAGGCTATAGCGGATATACTCCAGGAAAATTTTTTAACCGTTATCATACTTATCTGGGAATCTTTCATACCCAGCGTTTCATGCCTCGTAACTATCAGTCATCCAGGGCACAGGGTGGCGGATTTTTTGAGTTTAAAAATTTCTGGACGCTCAGCATGGACTTTTACCGGCAGTTTATGGGTAAAGATTTTTATGAGCCCAGAGTGGCCGGAAAGGAATTTAACACGCCTGCCAGTACTTATGGGTATTTCAGACTAAGGTCAAACAGTGTTAAGAAATATAATGCCGGTGTTTTTTTCTCAGCCAGACTCAGGGAGCAGTTTCATGGGGTAGGATATGTTGCAGGATTTTACCAGAATTACCGGGTTAAGAACAGGCTTTCACTTGGAATTGATTTCAATACACAACCCCAGTACGATTATTCCGCATGGCTGGGTTTAAGTAAAGCTAATGAGATCATCTTTTCAAGGTTTGACAGAAATACCATAGAGAGTATGTTTGATGCTACTTATACTTTTAACAGTAATATGGGAATTATGGCAAGGGCAAGACATTACTGGTCTAACCGCAGAAATAAGGCTTTCTATTTTCTAAGGGATGATGGGGAATTGCAGAGCCATGATGGCGCCGAATTTAAGGGTACTCATACAAACTATAACATTTTCAATATAGATTTTATCTATTCCTGGCGCTTTGCTCCCGGAAGTGAATTCAGTTTAGCCTATAAAAATGTTTCTGAGGATATGGAAGCAGAGAACAGGCTTGGGTATTTCCGGAATTTTGACCGGATCGTTGGCTTGCCTCAGAATAATAATATCTCATTGAAGATCTTATATTATGTGGATTACCTGCAGCTGAGGCGAAGATAGATCCTGCTTGCTTGTTATTGCCTAAGTTTTTGTGCTCTGAAAATACTCCTTCCGGAAACAGCGCTATTTACATTTGATTAAGAACCTATTTTGCGAATTTATACACCAGTCCGAATGCCATGGCCTGGCTTGCCTGGATCTTGTTGGCCGTATCGTCATCATAAAGAATGATCCCTGAAAGTGAAACATTGATCAGACGATTTACATTGGCTGTTAAGGTCATATCGAGTCGGTTATCAATGCTGGATAACTTCTCGTAATTGGCAAACATGCTGTAGCGGCTTTTCAGAGTCAGGTTTTTAGCTATTTCCTTATCGAATGAGCTTACCACCTGAAAAGCCAGCTCATTTCTGAAACTCTTGCCATGAGCTACCCCGAAGTTTTTGGGATTGGTTTTATACAGTCCGGTATCCAGTACAAATGTTTGACGGGCCGTTCCGGTACCAATACGTAAGAAAAAGTGTTTTACCGGTTTGTACTCAAATCCGAAGGATTCAGTCAGATAACCGGGCGCCATAAATTTGGAAAGCAGATTTCGTTTCTCATTACCCTGGGCATCCTTTGAAAAAGAATAACCCATATCGAACTGCGACTCGAAGTTAAGTGATCCGAAAAAATACCAGCTCTTCGACAGTTTTATCGCTACTTTATTATCCCAGAATATCCGGTCGGCGGTTTTTCTGGAAAGTTGATCCTTATTCCTTAATTTTCCGTATTGCATGATGACCTCAGATACAAAGTTTTTATCGTCTTTGGTATAATCGGTTTTATAGGAGAACTGGCCTCCAAGTGCCAGAGAGTTTACACCTCCCGCCCCCCAGTTCTCACTGAATGCAGCCTGATTGATATGTAGTCCGAACGCGGTTAGATTACGCCAGTAATTTACTTTCAAATCAAGTGAGGAAGCTGCACTTAGCGCTACTGTTTCCGGGAAAAGCACCGGTCTCCGTACCGGCAGAATGTTTCTGCGGGGATATTGTTTCAAATTCTTTAACAACAGTGTATCGGTTTCATTATCAGTATTTTGGGAAAAAGATAATGAGGCGGATCCCAGTATTAAAAATGCAATTGTTAAAAACCTGATAACCATACAGCAAAGAAAAACAAAAAAGACCTCTTTTTGATATGTTTTTTGCTTTTCTCAATACTCTTTGAATGTAGGTTGTTAGAGATGCAAAACCTGCCTCTTTCAAAAAAGATTTATGATTCGATTTTTTTTACTTATTTCCGTTCAAAGGCTGCAGTCGGTATGCAGCCGGATTTTCCAGGTAGCTTCTGTACGATTTGCTGATGTATTCGATCAGTTCATAATCATTCGCTTCCAGAATGAAATAATATCCCGGTTTATATTGTTGTTTAAAGTCGGTGAGATTGGTGCCATTCAAGCCCGTTACCCTATTGATCAGGGTTTTGGTAAAGCGGTAATCGATCATCGCATCCCTGTAATCACGTTCGATAATTTTTTGAAGCAGACGGGCATTTCTTCCTTCCCTGCTTAATAAAGTATACAAAGCGTTAATACTTAATCCGGCGCCACCGCCACCATTACTTCCCCCAGTGGTCAGCACATTCTTTACGTCACCTTTTGTGTAGGCGGTATTGAACTCTTCCTGTTTTGCTTTGAGCTGTTCGGCCGGTGATTTCAGTGTATCCCTTACAACTACTTCCTGTAATTGTATACTGTTTCTTTTGAGGTAAAAAAGCACGGTACTTTCTGAACGAATACTTATGGTGTCAACACCGTATCCCTGCAATGCAGCAACCAGCACATCGCCCTCATGCGCATTGGTTTTAAACTCTCCCTTGGTGGTGTTGTAGAATCCTTCTCCGGTACGGATATTATAAATATAGACCCGGGTTAAGCGCTGTTTACTGTTCATGTCGAAAACAATACCCTGTACCGGTTTATCCTGTGCAAATAATTCGCTTCCCGCAATAGAAAGCAACAGAAAAATATAAATAATTTTTTTCAAGTGAATAAAACTAAGTTTTTCATTTAAAAGAAATATGAAATTTAACATTTTTAACTTATTTGGATACAACGAGGAGTTGTCCGGGCTTGAGATTGGTATCCTCTAAGCCATTAAGCAGTTTGATGTCATCAACACTCAGTCCGAATAACTTTGAGATTGAACCTATGGTATCACCGGATCTTACCTCGTGTATTTTCATGCTAACCCGGGTTCGGACTGCGTCATCCTTTTTCTCCAGAGGAATATTGATGGCAATTTCTGTGAGCACCTTATCCTCCCGTTTTATTTTCTCAGTTTCAGTTTCCATCCGGTCAAAGCGGTCGAGATTATATCGCTCAATCAAACTGATCAGCAATTCGGCGTAACGGGGATTGGTAGCGTAACCCGCAGTTTTAAGTCCCGAAGCCCATCCCTGGTAATCATTTTTGTCCAGTTCGAACAAAGGGGCATACCGTTTTCTCTTCAGAAATTCTGTGTGATCCCTGAAAGATTCCTCCGGAGATGTATAGACCCTGAAACAATCATCCTTCTGATCGTCATCTTTCAGTATGGTTTTTCCCCTCCATTCCGGAGTACATTTGATTCCGAAATGATTATTGGCTTCAATTGCAAGTTTACTGTTTCCATTGCCTGATTCAAGAATTCCCTGCGCCAGGGTAATACTGGCAGGAATTCCTGCGTTATTCATTTCGCGAATCGCGATGCTTTTAAATCGCTCAATATACGTGACAGGAGTATAATTTTTGATTTCAGAGAGTTCGCTTGCGTTGTTGTTTGCTTTTTGACCCGGCTTAGGTGCAGGTACCTGAGTTTGGGGACTGGAATGTTGCTTTTTTAAGATGCCGCAGGAGCTCGTCAGCAAACTAAAGCCGGGCAAAAGGATGAGCAGGTATTTTATGAGCTTAAGGCTTCGCATCTGTTTTTATTTTTTTCTGATAATAAATATCCCATCGCGTACCGGAAGGATCAGTTTCTCAACCCGCTGGTCGGCCTTCACCATTTCATTAAAATTACTGATCCGGGTGGTATCCGTATCGGTTTTTTTCTCAGCAATTACCTTACCGCTCCAGAGTACATTATCAACGATGACCAGTCCGCCGCTTCTCAGCTTATCAATGGTTAAATGATAATAGGCCCCATTATTTTTTTTGTCGGCATCAATAAAAACCAGGTCAAAAACCTCATCCAGTTCGGGAATTATTTCAAGGGCATTGCCAATATGATACCGGATTTTATTTCCCAGATCTGATTTACTGAAACTGTTCCGAACCATATCTTCCAGCTCGGCATTGATGTCAATAGTATGCAAAATTCCATCCTCAGCAAGACCTTCTGCCAGACATAAAGCAGCATATCCGGTAAAGGTTCCAATTTCCAGAATTCTGCGGGGACTGATCATTTTACTGAGCATGCTGAGTACCCGGCCCTGATAATGTCCTGAAAGCATACGCGGTAAAGAAACTTTAAGATGGGTTTCCCGGTCTATCTGTTTGAGCAGATCACTTTCCGGGTCGCAGGAGCTTTCCAGGTAGCTTTTAAGTTCATCGCTGAGTAAATCCATGATGTAAAGATAGGAATTTGGTTTTACCCGACCGGACAGGAAGATTAGTTCAGGCTTTTCTTCTCCAGATAGGTTTGTAAGATGATTGTCGCCGAGATCGTATCCAGGCGTTCCTTATTCTGCCGGTCTGATTTTCTAAATCCGCTCTGAGCTACCACAGCAGAAGCCATTTTGGAAGTAAATCGTTCATCGATTCTTTCTATGGGAATTTCAGGGAAGTTCTTTTTCAGTGTGGTGATAAAACCTTTAATATGCGAAGCAGATTGCGAAGCAGTTCCATCCATTTGTTTCGGTTCGCCCACTACAAAAAGCTCAACCTGCTCTGCGGAAAGATATTTTTTCAGATAATCAATGATGTCTTTGGGATGTATCGTATCCAGTCCGGTGGCAATGATCTGCAGCGGATCGGTTATTGCAATTCCAATGCGTTTAGTACCGTAATCAAAAGCAAGTATGCGCATAGGCCGTTTCAATTTGAATCAAATAAATATAGGATATATAAAATATCCCCCGAGCATATTTTACCTATTCCAAAGCGAATTTTTCGCAAAGCACCAGGGTACTTTTTACATCTTCAAGACTTGTTCCCGGATTGATCAAACACATCCTTAATACGACCTGATCCAAAAGTACGGTTGTAACCAGTAATGCTTCACGGGAAGCCATCATTTTTGCGGCTATTTTTTGATTGATCAGATCAGCTATCTTTTCAGACAAATTCTCTGTTACAGGATTGTATCTGAAATTGATTATGGCCAGCGTAGCCGGAGATACTACCTCCCATTTATCACTCTTTCTGAGTTCAGCTTCTACCTGTTCTGCAAGATTGATATTATAGTCAATGGCTTCCCTGAAAGCTTTGAGTCCGAAGGTTTTTATCGACATATAAAATTTTAATGCCCTGAAGTGCCTGGTCAGTTCGATGCCATGATCATAAAAATTTATTTCCGATTCGTTCCCTTCAATATCCCTGAGATATACCGGCTTTTCGGTAAAAGTTCCCTTCAGCCATTTGTGATCACGTACCAGCAGGCAACCGATTTCATAGGGTTGAAATAACCATTTATGGGGGTCAACTGTTAAGGAATCAGCTTTTTCTATTCCTTTAAGTAGTTTTTTGCCAGCTTTTGATAAAATTGCAGCAGCTCCAAAAGCGCCGTCAACATGCAGCCATATATTTTCCCTCTTGCAGATATCTGCCAGTTCTTCCAGGGGGTCCACCGTTCCGGTATTGGTTGTTCCTGAAGAGGCGATCAGGCAAAA
>JBAZCD010000018.1:7605-15862 GCA_041671205.1 Pedobacter sp. | reverse complement strand
ACGATTGCTGCTAAGGATTCGGCATCTACCTATGAATATGCCATCGCAAAATCGCCAAAAGCTACTGAAGAACAGCCAATTAAACCTGACACGATGATTCTGGCAATTAGGGAAGCCGCAAAGACAGATCGATATTTAAAACCAAAACCCGAAGAATTAAACTTAGCTGAAGAAAAGGGGGAAAAGTCTGAAAAGAGTGGTAAAAAGAATTTTTCCCTTAGTGTGTATGCCGGTTCATTCATTAATTACGCTGAAGGCAGCGAGAATAATGTGAATGTTGGTGCCGGATTTTCATCAGACTTCAGGATCAGCAAGAATCTAAGAATTTCGACAGGTCTTAACCTGAGTAAAAACAGCCTTGCCTACAATCAAAATGAACCTGCAAATAATTACGGATCCTTTCAGGATGCTAACGCATCCGTAATAGGAAACCTGGTAGCTCTGAGCAATTATGAGGCTGAACTGCTTGGACTCGACATTCCTGTTAATATTAAATACCTTTTTAATCCTGAGAAAAGTAGTACTTATTTCCTTGCAGGTTTAAGTTCAGGCACCTATCTAAGCGAAAAATATGGTGTTAAGCAATCTAATTTTAACTCATTTGTAGGATCTTCTGCCCTCGCCAACAATCAGGAAATAAAGAAGCAAATAAACGACTTTGATCTGATGCGAACCATGAATTTATCTTTTGGATTTAACACAAGACTAAGCAAAAAACAAAGTCTCACAATTGAGCCCTTTTTAAAATATCCGCTTGGTGGCTTGGGAAGTGAGAACATCAGATTCGGAGCCTCAGGAATAAATGTTAAACTAAATTTTAACACTGCAAAAAAGCCATGATGAAGCTTAAATTATTCTTCATTGCAGTACTCTTTTTTAGTGCTTGCCTGTTGCTATCATGCGAAAAGTCTAACAGTTTATGTGGCGGGAATGATCCAATGAATGATCTTCCATGGTTAGAACAGGAAATCAATCATCTGAGCTCACTCAACCAATGTTACAACATTTCAAGATCTACCTATGAAAGACAAACCGTCTTTATTATTTCCAACTGTGAACCCAATACAAATAGTGTGCCTCTTCTGTATAACTGCGATGGAATTATTCTGAATTTATCCGTTGCCGACTACCAGAATCTAAAATTTACCGGATCAATTGAATTGATCTGGAAGAGTAATTAATTTTTATTAAATCTATATCAAATGAGAAATATGAAAAAATACCTGCTAGCTATTGTTTGTTTAACTTGTCTTTTAATCAGCTCATGCGAAAAAGATTCCATTGAATTTGACAGTCCCTTTGAACTGGGGGTAAATGAGAGCATCATCCTATCGGGAGGCTTAAGCATCACTCTTGAATCAGTCAATGACAGCCGCTGCCCTATAAATGCATTCTGTATCAGTGCAGGTAATGCCCGGGTTAAATTAAGGATGTCTGATAATTCAGGAGCAGAAACTTTCACCGAGCTTTGTCTGGGTTTTTGCGATACCAGGAACAATACCGAAGACAGTGAAATAATTCGGCTGAATAATGTCAGCTACATTGTTGTACTTAAGACAGTTAGCCCGTATCCAGAAGTTGGCAAAAATCCAGACAAGAAAGTTTTATTAATCATAAGAAAAGAATAATTTACTTAAACCTGATGGCTTTAAGCGGCGATATTCTTGTCACAAGCATTGAGGGCAGCAGCAGGACAAATAAGCTGATCAATAAGGTTCCGGCATTCAACAATAAAATATCCGGGACATCCAATTGAACCGGTACAAAATCAATGTAATAAGATGCCTGATCAAGGCTGAAGAAATGTGTTTGTGATTGGAACAAACCAAGTCCGATTCCTAAAATATTGCCACATAAGAGTCCCCATGCAATCAGGTAAGTCGCATTGTATAGAAATATCTTACGAATCTGCCAGTTCGTACTTCCCAGGGCCTTGAGTATGCCGATCATGTTTGTCCGTTCCAGGATCATGATCAATAGTGCAGAAATCATATTGATCACTGCTACAGCTAACATCAAAATTAAAATTACCTGGGTATTTACATCCAGGAGAGATAACCATTCAAAAATGGCAGGATAATACTGTTTAACGGTGAATGATTTGAGTTCAATATCGAGGTCATCATAAACCCTGCTTTCAATTTTATCAAGCTTATTAAAATCGTTTACCCTCAACTCAAAGCCTCCAATTTGTGATGGCTCCCAGTTATTCAAACCCCTGATCAGGCTGATATCTCCGATTACAAATAATTTATCCACCTCCTCAACACCAAGATTATAGATCCCTACAATTTGAAATTTCCGTTTACGAAGTGAATTCTCAATAAAATACATCAGAAAATCATCTCCAACCTTAAGTCTGAGGCGATCAGCAGTATATTTGGAGATCAGAATTTGCCTTTGTGATTTCAGGGTATCCGAAAAATCAATAACAGTGCCAGCAACCAGGATATTTCTGAAATATTCCCAGTTATAATTTTTATCAACTCCTTTTAATACGACCCCTTCAATTTCTTCATTGGTATTGATAATACCGGGCTTGGTTGCAAAAGGCTGGATGAACACTATTCCTTCCTGCTTTCTGATCTTTTCAAGGTTTGCTTCAGAGATGCTGAAAGGGGTATTTTCGTAGGAGCTGTTCAAATTGAGCTTAGAGATCTGAATATCTCCTGAAAAACCTCTCACCTTTTCGCGGATTTCTGTTTTAAAGCCCTTGACAATCGCAACAGCGAGGATCATAACAGCCAATCCCAGCATGATTCCAAGAATTGCAATACGCACAATCAGCTTTGAAAAAGTTCGTTTGGAATTAAACGCTATACGCTTTGCAATGAAAAGGGGTAAATTCAATCCTGAAATGGTTTTTTTTGTACCTTTAGCAAAGATGCATTTTTTTTAAATTCGTTTCAGAACCAATTATTAAAGAACCATTAACAAGCTATTTTAACCCTAATCTTCAACAAAAGACCATGGCCCGTTCAACCTTTTTAATTTTAGCTGCAGTTTCTATTCTGTCATTAAATTCAAGCACATTACAGAGTAAAACCGGTAATAATTTACCTGAAAAGCAACTTACAACTCTAAATCATTCAAGCCTGACCAATGGCAAACTCCGCACCGGAGCCGAGCAAACTGAGCTCTATCTGCCTTACCTGAAAGGAAAACGAATTGGTATGGTGGTTAATCCTACCTCTGTGATTGGAAATACAACAAGTGTTGATAGTTTAAAAGCATTGGGAGTTAAAATTGTCAAAATATTTGGCCCGGAACATGGTTTCCGAGGAGATGCAAGTGCCGGAATTAAGGTAGACGACAGCTTTGATACAAAAACAGGAATTCCGGCAATTTCTTTATACGGGAAACACAATAAACCTGGCAAAGAGGATCTGGAAGACATAGACCTTATGATTTTTGACATTCAGGATGTCGGGGTTCGGTTCTATACCTATATCAATACCCTGCAGCATGTCATGGAGGCCTGTGCAGAAAACAATAAAGAATTATTGATCCTTGACCGACCGAATCCGAATGGATTTTATGTTGACGGACCGATTCTTGACCTGAAACTGAAATCAGGCATCGGGATTAATCCCATTCCGATCGTGCACGGACTGACCATTGCAGAGTATGCACAGATGCTGAATGGTGAAGGCTGGCTGGCAAATAAAGTACAGTGCAAAATAAAGGTGATCAAAGTGGCTAATTATACCCACGCCACACCATATGTGCTACCGGTTAAACCTTCTCCAAATCTGAATACACAACAATCCATATTACTTTATCCTTCAACCTGCCTGTTTGAAGGTACCATCATGAACCATGGCCGCGGAACCTATTTCCCGTTCACAATTCTGGGCAATCCCGATCTTAAGGGCAAATATAAATTCTCCTATATGCCTAAAGGCATTAAAGGTATGAGCGAAACCCCTTTGCATATGGGCAAGGAGTGTTATGGCCTTGACCTTCGCCAGTACAATACCAATAAGTTCAGAAAAGAAGGCAAAATTAACCTGAGCTGGCTGATCGAACTGTATAATGCCTACCCTTACAAAGAAAAATTCTTTGATTTTAAACAAAGTAATCAGATGGGTAATTTCGATAAACTTGCAGGAACTACTGACCTCAAACAACAGATCATCGCGGGCAAATCAGAAGAAGAGATTCGCCGGAGCTGGGAGCCCGGACTTTCACAGTATAAGATTATGAGAAAGAAGTATTTGCTTTATCAATAGGACTATTTTTTTAGTTGTAGGTTATGAGTTTTAAGTTTCTGCTAAATGGCAAATTGTATAACTGTACTCAATTAACAAAACTCATAACCCGTAACTCATAACACAAAACCTGTAATCCGCAGTATCAACTGTCAATTAAATAATTATGAAAATCGTTTTCATGGGCACTCCTGATTTTGCTGTGGCTTCATTAAGTGCCCTTCTTGATGCAGAATTTGACATTGTAGGAGTGATCACTGCCCCTGATAAACCTGCAGGCAGAGGGCAAAAGATCAACGAATCTGCCGTAAAAAAATTTGCCGCCGGGAAGGGATTAAAGATTCTTCAGCCGGTTAAATTGAAGGATCCAGATTTCCTTAAGGAACTCCAATCACTAGAAGCTGATCTTCAGGTAGTTGTAGCATTCAGAATGTTACCGGAACTGGTATGGAATATGCCCCCGAAAGGTACAATCAATTTGCATGCTTCCCTTCTGCCACAATACAGGGGAGCTGCACCAATAAACTGGGCAATTATAAATGGCGAAAAACGAAGTGGTGTCAGCACGTTTTTTCTGAAGCAGGAGATTGATACAGGTGATATCTTATTTTCTGAAGAAGTGAATATCGAAGATAATTACACGGCAGGTGATCTGCATGATAAATTGATGGAAATTGGTGCAGGCTTACTGGTCAAGACAGTGAGGGCAATTGAAGCCGGAAAATACAATGAGATTTCGCAGAGTTCGCACGATGAAAAAGACCTGAAACTTGCTCCAAAGATCTTCAGGGAAGATTGCCAGCTCAACTGGAATAAACCCGTTCAGGATGTCTATAACCTCATCCGTGGCCTGAGCCCATACCCCACAGCATTTTGCAGCTTTCAGGGTAAAACACTTAAAATTTATCTTGCTTCCGCAGAAGAAAAATCGGTTAAAGATCAGCCCGGAACAATTCTGACTGATCATAAAACCTATCTCAAATTTACCTGCTCCGATGGCTTAATATCTGTCCTGGAACTTCAACTGGAAGGGAAAAAGAAAATGAAAGTGGACGAATTCTTAAGGGGCATCAGGTTATAAGACCGGCCATGTTATTTCATGAGTATTAAACCAGATTCAGCTTTTCATTCAGGAATCTGGATACTTCATTAAAATACCGCTTGTGATTATAACCCATTACCCACTGAATTCCCTTTCCGGCATTGGTCAGAAATACCTCATCTGCCTCGTTTAAGATATCCGGGTTTATCTGTGCTTCTACCAACTCGATATTATTCTCTCTGGCAAGCCGCATCACCACCTGCCGCATCACTCCTGCAATGCAGCCTTCATTCAGCGCCGGAGTGTATAATTTTCTGTCGTAAACCACAAACACATTACTACTCATGGATTCACAAAGGAATCCGTTCTGATTTAAGATCAGTACCTCGTCAAGCGCATTTTGGCTTTTATAAACACCGGCAAGCACATAGATCAGGGCATTGCAGGTCTTCAGGTTAGAAAGTGCATTCACCGGCTTAGGTATCTCATCAAAGACATCAATAATCAATCCTTTTTTATTCATAACATATTGATTATCAGATAATTTATGAACCTCAAGAATGTAGCCAAACTTATTCGAAGACGGACTGTAAAGGCCATCTGAATCTCTGAAAACTGTTAATCTGATCCGTGCATCCGGGCCGGTTTTATTTCTCCGTACCAATTCCTCCACCTTTTCACGTATAAACCAGCTGTCTATTAAGGAACAATTATCAAATTTGAGTAATTTCATGCCTTTCTGAATACGGTCAATATGCATATCAGGAAATTTTAAAATCCCCTTAATATAGCGCATTGATTCAAAAAGTCCATCTCCATAGCGAAAGCCACGGTTATTGACTTTTAATATCTGCTGATCAGAAGAAACGATACTGCCATTAAAATTAATGAAGGATAAACTCATAAATTATTCCTTAATATAATTACGCCACTTTTCAAGAACCGCCGCAAAATCAGCCGGCAATTCTGTTTCAAAGTGAATAAACTTTCGTGTGCTTGGGTGAATAAAGCCTAATGATTTAGCATGCAGAGCCTGCCTCGGCATTAACTCAAAACAATTTTCAACAAATTGCCTGTATTTATTAAAGATCGTACCCTTTAATATGCGGTCGCCTCCATAGGTACTGTCATTAAACAAAGGATGTCCGATATGCTTCATATGGGCTCTGATCTGATGCGTCCTGCCAGTCTCAAGCTGACATTCGATAAGTGTGACATAATTGAACCGCTCCAAAACTTTATAGTGAGTAACTGACCACTTACCCTTTTCCCCATCATCATAAACGGCCATCACCTTTCGGTCTTTCGCACTGCGGCCGATATAACCCTTCACTGTTCCGTCTTCTGCCAGGTCGCCCCAAACCAGGGCCAGATATTTACGGTCAATACTGTGATCAAAAAACTGTTTGGCAAGAAAAGTGATCGCCCATTCATTCTTACTGACCAGTAAAAGTCCCGAAGTATCCTTATCGATACGATGTACCAGTCCCGGCCGGCCCTCATTTCCGGGCAATTGAGGCAACTGCTGTGCATGATAGACCAGCGCATTCACCAGCGTACCGGTATAATTATTAAAACCGGGATGGACAACCATACCAGCGGGCTTATTGACCATAATCACATCATCATCCTCATAAACAATATCAAGCGGAATATTCTCCGGATAAACCTCTGTATCACGCGGAGGGTACGGCAGAACCATAGAAATGACATCAAACGGCTTAACTTTGTAGCTGGCTTTGACAACCTTGTCATTCACCAGAACATTACCGGCATCAATCGCATTCTGAATCCGGTTGCGCGATGTATTCTCTGTGCGGATGATCAGGAATTTATCCAGTCTCAATAAAGACTGGCCTTTATCCACAACTATCCGCAGGTGCTCAAACAGATCCTGCTCCTCTAATTCCTGATTATCCTCTATCATGCCGCAAAATTAAATCTTTGATGGGATTATCAGGCATAAACAGTGATCCTTATTCCTCATAATTCCCAATAATAGGATCTCCATGATTTAAAACTCAATTACAACCTGTTTTGCTCAAAAGACCTTAACTTTGGAACAAATTTAAAACATCTTCAATATGAAAAAGTATTCATTCATCCGGTTCTTCTGTGTGAGTTTATTCCTTATGATCCCTGTCTGTGTTTTTTCACAAAGTGATGTGGCAGGCTTAATCAAATCGGGACCTGCAGATGCTACCAAACTGGCTCAAGCCTATCTGAAACCACTTTTCAAAGGCTTGGGTGTCGGATTAAATTCAGGATGGAATAATTCGGCCCATTCAAAAAACCTCCTCAGGTTTGACCTTCGTTTTGGCATTACAGGAGCAGTAGTTCCGCAGCCTGATGAGAGTTTTGATGTGACAAAAATCGGACTTTCATCTAATTTAAGACCGACCAACCCGGCCCAGACCATGGCTTCAACCCTGGCTGGTTCAAAAGGGAATAACATCCAAATGACTGTTTACAATGCCAATAATCAGGCACTGGAAACATTTAACATGCCTGATGGCGCAGGAATTGGTTTAATGCCAGCTCCTCAATTACAGGGTTCGATTGGTCTTTCAAGAGGTATTGAATTAAATTTAAGAGCAATGCCTACCCTGAACCTCGGGAATGATTTTGGATCGATCGGAATGTATGGCGGAGGACTTAAAGTTGAAGTTCTTCCATTGATATCAGGAATGGCAGATAAAATTTTCCCGGTTGATCTGGCTGTAGCTGCAGGTTATACACAGTTCAAATATGAAGTACCACTGGATGTACCTGTACCACAGGATGCTATGCCTGCATCTCCTGCTCAAATCCAGGATTTTTCAAACCAGCGGATCGAAGCTAAATTTTCAGGTTTCAACGCCGAATTTATCCTTTCCAAAAGGTTTCTGGTGTTCACTCCATTTATAAGTATGGGATATAATACCTCAAAAACTGAGGCCGGACTTAAGGGTAATTATCCGATCGTTAACGGAATTACCCCGCTTGGGCAGAAAACCTTTACAAC
>JBAZCD010000018.1:0-7595 GCA_041671205.1 Pedobacter sp. | reverse complement strand
AACTTTCACTGATCCGGTCAGTATCAATCAAACGGATATCAGTGGTTACAGAACAAATATCGGTTTTCAGCTGAATCTTGCTTTCTTCAGAATTTATGGCTCATACAGCATGTCTGAGTATAATTCCTTTAACGGCGGTATTGGATTCGGTTTAGGAAAATAGATTATTGAATTATCAGATGGTTGACCTTCCTGTTTATAGCCCGGTTGAAGAAATACAACATCCGCTTTTTAAAACAAAAGGTGTTCGGGTTTTCATCAAACGGGATGATATGATCCATCCCTTTATCTCAGGTAATAAGTGGCGTAAGTTGAAGTATATTCTGCGGGATGCCGAAAAATTTAATAAAAAACATCTGGTTACGTTTGGTGGGGCATATTCCAACCATTTGCTTGCCACTGCCTGTGCAGCAGCAAAATTCGGCTTCAAAAGTACAGGAATTGTACGCGGAGAAAAGGTAGAAAATGAAACGCTCCTGCTTTGCAGGCTTTTTGGAATGAATCTGCTCTTTACAGACAGGGAAACTTACCGGGATAAAGCCGGATTATTTCAAAAATACTTTAATGAGGATCCTGAAACCTGTTTTATTGATGAAGGAGGTTCAGGCGTATTGGGGGCTTTGGGTTGTTCAGAGCTCTTAAACGAGCTCAGGGAAGTATATGATCATATCTTTTGTGCTGCGGGCACCGGAACTACTGCCGCAGGTATAATTTCAGGTATTGAAAAGCACTTCCTTCCGACTCAAATGCATGTAATACCTGTGCTAAAAGGTGCAGATTTCCTAAAAAAGGAAATTAGGGATTATACAGAAGGCGCTCCATTTGAGTTTCGCCCTGAATATCATTTCGGGGGGTATGCGAAAACCAATACAGAGCTGCTGACTTTCATAAAAGATTTTTCGGCATCAACAGGGATACTGATCGACCCGGTTTACACCGGCAAGATGTTCTATTCCATATTCGATCTGCTATCCAAAGACCATTTTAGTCCCGGTTCCAAAATACTGGCCATACATACCGGTGGTCTTACCGGAATATTAGGTATGGCCGACAGATTTAATTTCTGATTTCAGGATTTCAGGCAGAATCCGGCCTATCCGGATAAAAATCTTCCGGATCAAAACTCCGGCTAAAAAAATCAGGTATGGAAAAAATAGCTTTAAACGATTTAAACCTGTTTTTCAATAAAAAACTTCATAAAATGGCTGAATTTGCTCATCTAAGCACTTTTTTCTAATTTCGAATATATTCTAACCAATATGTATAAACTATCAGTTTCACCTGAAAAAGTTCAGGAAACACTCAGCAAGCATATCCTTGCCGATGGTTATGATCTTACCTTCGACATGGAAAAGAGCAATGGCGTTCATATTTATGATGCCAAATACCAGCGTACATTATTAGACTTTTTTACCTGCTTTGCATCGGTTCCATTGGGTTATAATCACCCAAAAATGGTTAATGATGAAGAGTTCAAAAAAAATCTGATGCTTGCAGCCTTAACCAACCCATCAAACTCCGATATCTATACCACACAGTACGCACAGTTTGTTGAAACATTTTCGCGTGTAGGGATTCCCGATTATCTTCCGCATGCATTCTTTATTGCCGGTGGCGGACTTGCAATTGAAAATGCACTTAAGGTTGCCATGGACTGGAAGGTTCAAAAAAACTTTGCAAAGGGTTATACCAAAGAGCGGGGATTGAAAGTACTTCACTTTGAGAAGGCATTTCATGGCCGTACCGGTTATACACTGAGTCTGACCAATACCATTCCTGATAAAACCAAATGGTTTGCACATTTCGACTGGCCCAGAGTGAGTATTCCAGTCGTTAAATTCCCCTTTACAGATGATGGATACGAAGACCTGAAGAAAAGAGAAGCACTTTCATTAGCTCAGATCAGACAATCTTTCGCCGACAACAAAGACGATATCTGTGCAATCATTATCGAACCGATACAATCTGAAGGCGGCGACAATCATGTCCGTCAGGAGTTTCTGGAACAGTTAAAACTGATCGCTGATGAAAACGAATGCTTCCTGATATATGATGAAGTTCAAACTGGTGTTGGATTATCCGGAAAATTCTGGACCCATGAGCATTTTGGTGAAAAGGCGCGACCTGATATTGTTGCTTTTGGTAAAAAAATGCAGGTTTGCGGGATACTGGTTGGGAACAAAGTAGACGAGATAGAAACCAATGTATTTAAAGTGCCATCAAGGATCAATTCAACCTGGGGCGGAAACCTGGTTGATATGGTCAGATCAACACGGATACTCGAGATCATTGAGGAAGACCACCTGCTGAGCAATGCAAGCATAACCGGCAATTACCTTCAGGAACGGCTGCGTAAGATCTCCGAAACACAGGAAAAGGTTTCAAATGTTCGGGGCCGCGGACTTCTGACTGCATTTGATTTCCCAAATAAGGATATGCGCGACAAGTTCATTAAAAGGGGAATGGAAAAGAATGTCATGTTTTTAGGCTGCGGTGAAAAAACCATCCGTTTCAGGCCTGCACTGATCATAGAAGAGAAACATATTGATGAAGGACTTGGAATCCTTGCAAGTATTTTACCCTCACTATAAAACTGGCAACTAACAATACCTCCTGATAATCTGGAGCCATTTTTTATCATCAGGAAGCCGCATTATCTCAGATCTAACAGGTTATCAATACCCAGCAGTTTTCTGCATGTGAACCCTTCAGCATGTTCTGCTCCGATCGCTTTTCCTAATTCGCGGGATCTGGCTTCAATAACTTTTAAGAAGGCGGGAGAGGAAATATAAGTCTGCATTTCATCATTATCAGGATTGAAGAATTGCGTTTTGAAGGCATGTACACACTCCATTTTTTTATCCCAGAAATCTGTTACATCCACCAGAATATCAGGATTGATATATCTATCCTGTATGTACTGCAGCAATAAACGAGGCCTGAAAGCTTTTTGTTCTTTACCATCCAGCTCGGTTTTTACCTTTGGCAGTCCGGCAAGGAACAAGGCATCATTTACCAGTTCTCCTGCCCTGCCATGATCCGGATGCCTGTCATGAAGTGCATTGCCAAAAACAATTTCAGGTGTGTACTTCCTGATCATACGAATGATCTTCAATTGATGCTCCTCATCATTTCTGAAAAAGCCATCCCTCATCTCCAGATTCTCACGTGCGTGCAATCCCAGGATCCGCGTTGACTCTTTGGTTTCCTCATCACGGGTCGCGGCAGTTCCGCGGGTTCCCAATTCACCCCTCGTCAGATCAACTATTCCGACCTTTTTTCCGGCGGCAATATGTTTAAGAATCGTACCTGAACATCCCAGTTCAGCATCATCAGGATGAACAGCAAATACCAGTATATCCAGTTTCATAACTTATCAGTATTCAGCAATTTATTGATTTTCTTTTTAATTCGGGAAGAATTGGGCTTGGTAAACGGATAAAAGAAATCCACCGTTTCACCCTTATTGTCAATCAGATATTTATGAAAATTCCATCTTGGAGAAGCTCCAATATGTCCGTTCAGCTTCTTATCTGCCAAAAATTTGTATAGTGGATGAGCATATGAGCCCCTGACACGTATCTTTTCAAAAACAGGAAAGCTGACATTATAGTTCTTTTTACAGAAATCAGCAATGGCAAAACCTTCCAGCGGTTCCTGACCACCGAAATCATTTGAGGGGAAAGCCAGAATCTCAAAATCCTCATCCTGATAAGCATTCCTAAGAGTTTCAAGTTCCTTAAGCTGTGGTGTAAAACCACATTCGGAGGCGATATTCACAATTAACAATACCATATCCTTATACTCACTTAAATGCAGCTCTTCACCGTCCAGTCTTTGTACACTGAACTGGTAAACTGATTTTTCATTCATAAATAACTGTATGAGTAATATCCGGATGACTGAATGATGGCTTCTATATCCCTGTCTTCCTGGGGATCATAGGTATTTTTGAGGTTATTTCCGAATATACGTGCGATCGACTGATAGAAAAACGCTGTAATTCCACCTTTCATGTCCTTCAGGAGATCGTAACTGCTGTTCCCGGTCTCTCTGTCTATCAATTTGATCAAAATTCCACCTTGCGTTATAGTTAATTTTTTTACTTCACGATTAAACATGTCTTTGATCTCACCTTCAAAGGTTCTAATCATGACTCGCTTTTCCTTCCTGCTTTTCACATTAGCCAGATTCATCTGCAATTCCTGATACTTTCTTCTGGCAAACATCGCATAAGGCAAGACCTTAAGCACATTATATCTCAGGCGGTTAAATTTTGCTTTCTCTTCAGGTGATTTGAACAGTCGGGTGTCAATAATGGAAATTTCAGGTATAACGATCCAGGGAATTAATTCATTGTCAACATTGGTGGTCGCGACCCGGATAGTATCGTTCCCGCTCTTTATAGTCGGGTCGTTCTTATACTGGGCATATGTCATTTTTGACATCAAAACCACACAAATAATTACCGATAGCCTGAAAAATTTCATAAATTTATGAACTGTAAATTTACAGCTAAATTTTATATTTATTAATACACAAAGTTACATAATGTAACCCGGCAATTATGCTAATAGTAATAAAATATAGCTATTGCATGACAGAATGAAAGAAATTGTAATCGATTTAGAAGCAGAAAAGAAAGAGATACTCAAACGGTATCGGGCTTTGTTGCGGGCCTGTAAATCGACTATGCAGAAAGGCGATAAACGGATGATCCGGCAGGCTTTTGACATGGCTTTGGAAA
This sequence comes from Pedobacter sp., assembly GCA_041671205.1. Taxonomy (GTDB): domain Bacteria; phylum Bacteroidota; class Bacteroidia; order Sphingobacteriales; family Sphingobacteriaceae; genus Daejeonella. The sequence continues at coordinate 2,848 of JBAZCD010000018.1, read as the reverse complement.
GCCATCAGAACATGCGCCGAAAATCCGGTGAGCCATACATTTACCATCCCATTGCTGTTGCTCAGATCGCTGCCGAAGAAATCGGTCTGGGAACAACCTCCATTGTCTGCGCACTTCTGCATGATGTTGTTGAAGATACCGACATCACCCTTGAAGATATTGAGCATGAGTTTGGAAAAAAAGTAGCCAAAATCATTGATGGTTTAACCAAAATATCAGGTGTTTTTGACTATAACAGCTCTTTACAGGCCGAGAACTTCAGAAAAATGCTGCTTACCCTGGCTGACGATGTCCGGGTGATACTGATCAAACTCGCTGATCGTCTGCATAACATGCGCACCATGGAATTCATGCCGAGGGATAAGCAATTAAAGATCTCTTCCGAAACGGTATATCTGTATGCCCCCTTAGCTCACCGGCTGGGCCTTTACACATTGAAATCAGAGCTTGAAGACCTTTCCATGAAATACATGGAGCCGGTCACTTATAAATTCATCGCTCAACAGCTAAATGAGAAAAAGGCAGAGCGGGAAAACTTCATTAAAGATTTTATCGCCCCGATAAATGAAATATTAAATGAGCAGGGACTGGATGCTGATGTGTATGGACGGCCGAAGTCAATTCATTCCATCTGGACGAAGATGCGAAAGAAGAACATACCTTTTGACGAGGTTTACGATCTTTTCGCAATACGCATCATTCTGAATAGTAAACCTGATAATGAAAAATCAGATTGCTGGAAAGCATATTCTATTGTTACTGACCTTTATCATCCTAATCCTGACCGGCTGCGCGACTGGATCTCCTCTCCCCGTGCGAATGGTTACGAATCTCTGCACACAACTGTGATGGGCCCCAGAGGTCAATGGGTAGAGGTTCAGATCCGTACTACACGAATGAATGAGATCGCCGAGAAAGGATTCGCCGCACATTGGAAATACAAGGAGGAACCCAATAATGACAGCGGACTTGACCAATGGATCCATAAAGTACGGGAGCTGCTGAGTAATCCGGAGGCAAATGCCCTCGACTTTCTGGATGACTTCAAAATGAACCTCTTCTCTGATGAGATTTTTATTTTTACTCCTAAAGGTTCATTAATTCAGCTGCCTGTTGATGCTACTGCTCTTGATTTCGCTTTCGAGATCCATACAGATATCGGGGCAAGTTGTATCGGGGCAAAAGTGAACCATAAACTGGTACCACTCTCTTATAAGCTTCAAAACGGGGATCAGGTTGAGATCATTACCTCCAGCAAGCAATCTCCAAAAGAAGACTGGCTGAGTTTTGTGGTAACCGCTAAAGCGAAATCCAAGATCAAATCCTCGTTAAAGGAAGAAAAACGCAAGATCGCCGAAAATGGAAAAGAGATTCTGGAACGGAAACTCAAATCATTAAAAGTAACTTACAACACCGATAATCTTTACAAACTTTCCTACTATTTTAAACTTCCAACTACGCTGGATCTTTTCTTCAATGTAGCTCAGGGCAAGATCGATGTCAAACAGCTCAAAGAGTTTGTCGCTTCAGAAAAGGTAGTAGAAAACAAGCCAGAAAAGATCGAATATGCTTATAATGAACAACTCAGCAAAAAGGTTAAAGGCGACGACAATGATACCTTACTGATAGGCGAAGATCTGCAGAAATTGGATTATAAACTATCCGCCTGTTGTAATCCGATTCCGGGAGATGACGTTTTTGGCTTTGTTACTGTTGGCGACGGCATAAAAATTCATCGTACCAATTGTCCGAATGCGGCCAAACTAATGGCAAACTATGGATACAGGATCGTCAAAGCCAAATGGAATTCTCAAAAGGAACTGGCCTTTTTAACCGGACTGCGCATTACAGGAATTGATGAAGTGGGACTGATCAATAAAATCACAACCGTTATTTCAAGTGATTTCAAAGTCAATATGCGCTCCATAACAGTAGATACAAACGATGGTATTTTTGAAGGCTCGATCATGGTCTATGTTAATAATACCAAACACCTGGATAACCTGATCACGAAACTGAAAGAGGTTGTCGGAGTTACCTCCGTAACCCGTTTTGACTCACAGGCTGAGGATATGGTGAAGGCTTCCTGAATTAAATACTGAATATTCTTATTTTTTGGATAAATTTGGGGGTCATTTAATCAAACTATGCCCGGAAAAGATACAATTGCATTGGTTATAAAAATTTTTGAGGCTTATCTTGAGAATAAAAGCCTGCGAAAAACCCCGGAACGCTACGCAATCCTGGAAGAAATTTATTCACGTAACGACCATTTTGATGTGGAATCTCTTTATATCCACATGAAAAATAAAAAATACAGGGTAAGTCGTGCAACAGTATATAATACCCTCGAACTTTTAGTTTCATGCGACCTGGTTACCAAACATCAGTTTGGCAAAAACATGGCTCAGTTCGAAAAATCATACGGATATAAGCAGCATGATCATATCATTTGCATTGATTGCGGCAAAGTTGTTGAGTTTTGTGACCCAAGGATACAGCAGATACAGAGTATGATGGGCGATATTCTTAAATTTGAAATCAAGCATCATTCACTCAATCTATATGGCAATTGCACCCGCCTGAAAGAAGGACATTGCGATTCATTTGTTAATAAAAATTAAATTAATATACCTAATACTCCCCTATTTTAGATCATGACTGTTGACGTATTGCTAGGCCTCCAATGGGGCGACGAAGGAAAAGGAAAAATTGTTGATGTCTTAAGTCCGGAATATGACTTGATCGCCCGTTTTCAGGGTGGGCCAAATGCCGGTCATACTTTGGAGTTTGACAATCAGAAATATGTGCTGAATACTATTCCTTCAGGAATATTCAACGATAAAGC
>JBAZCD010000017.1:10386-15875 GCA_041671205.1 Pedobacter sp. | reverse complement strand
ATGGAAAATGACATTGCTGACGAACGTTTCATTATCAATTCAGAAAACCGGACCTATCAGGACCTTTTCACTGAAACTGCACTGAAGTTTGGCAGAAAACCACCTTCAGTTGCTTTAAGTCCCTGGATGATGTATATGGCCTGGCTGGGCACCCGTATAATCACATTGCTAACCGGCAGAAAATTTGGACTCAGTCCCGAAACCATCACCAGCGCATTCAAAAAACAAAAGTATTCGAATGAAAAAATTAAAAAGACCTTAAATTTGGACTTTAAACCTGTTGCTGATTCAATCAGCGAAATTTGCCTGCATTTAAAAAATAGTTAATATTCTAATCCCAAACCATTGAAGCAGTTTTATATTATAGATTTCGACAGCACATTTACCCAGGTAGAGGCATTGGATGAGCTGGCCCGCATCTCACTAATGAACCATCCCGACAGGGAAAAGATCTACCAGAAAATTGAGGATCTGACCAATGCAGCCATGGAAGGCAAGATGTCTTTCCGTGAAAGCCTGACCGGGCGGGTTCAGTTGCTGGAAGCTAACCGTGATCATTTAAAACTACTGGTCAGCCTGCTAAAAAAGAAGGTATCCTCTTCTTTCTCCAGAAATAAAACTTTCTTCAAAAAACATGCAGATTCTGTTCTGATTGTTTCGGGCGGCTTTAAAGAATTTATCACCCCCGTTGTACTCCCTTATCATATCCTTAAAGAAAACATCTATGCCAACACGTTTGTTTTCGATGAAAATGGTAAGATCATTGGCTACGATGAAAGTAACCCGCTTTCCAATGAAGGAGGAAAAGTTACACTCCTGAAAGCACTTGACCTGAAAGGTGATATTTATGGAATCGGCGACGGACACTCTGATTTTCAGCTGAAGGAATTCGGAATGATCAAAAAATTCTATGCCTTTACCGAGAATATTGAACGAAAAACCATTGCTGAAAAAGCCGATCATGTTACTCCAAGCTTCGATGAATTCTTATATGTGAATAATTTACCGAGAGCGATATCTTATCCTAAGAACAGGATCCTTTGTCTTGTAATTGGTGATGTGCCTGATCTGGCCATTCAAACTTTAAAGAAGGATGGATTTTCCATTCGTCATAAAAAAACCTTTGAAGAAAAGTATGTGCCGGATGTTGGTATGATGATGCTGGCTAATGGTGAATTACTCGAAAGGGAAAAACTGGAACGTGCCGTAAAATTAAAAACGATCGGATATCTTGGAAACAGCGAACCTAAGCTCTCCCATGGTTTATGTACTGATATGGGCATTGTTATATTTGATGACCCAAAGAGCAGTCCTAAGAATCCCGAATTTATTGCCAAAAGGATGATCAATTTTATCAACCATGGCCATACTCATGTGAGTGCAAACTTCCCAAACCTTCAGCTTCCGCGGATTACAGGTGCTCATCGCCTGATCCATATTCATAAAAACATGCCGGGTATTATGGCTCAGATCAATAAGGTTTTTGCTGATCATCATATCAATATTGTAGGGCAATACCTGATGACCAATCCAAGTATCGGATATGTGATCACGGATGTGAGTGATGAGTATGATAAAAAAGTATTGAAGGCACTGAAGCAGATCGATCATACGATTAAGTTCAGGATACTTTATTAAGCGGAAAGCATAAAGCTAAAAGCCTAATGCTTGATAATTTCAACAGATCAAAAAATGATTTGATGGCCATGTAGTCTTCGGTTTTTCGAACAAAATCACTAAATTGCGCTTTTACTAAAATTTAAATAAGGTGTCTGATAAATTAAATATCTCTATAACAAAAACAACCAAATCACGTCTGGCTGATACCGATTTTGATAATTTACCCTTTGGAAAGACTTTTTCCGACCACATGTTCATTGCCGACTACAGCGATGGTGAATGGAAAAATTTTCAGATCGTTCCTTACGGAGAGATTGGGTTCAGTCCGGCAATATCTGCCCTGCATTACGGACAATCTTTTTTCGAAGGTATAAAAGCTTACAAACATGCAGACGGCAAAGTAACTATCTTCCGTCCTGAGAAAAATGCAGAGCGTTTTAACCTGTCGGCTCAGCGTTTATGTATGCCGGAACTACCTGTAGAGATCTTTTTACAGAGTCTGGCAAAGCTTGTGGATATTGATAGAGACTGGGTACCTGCCAAAGAAAATCATACCCTTTACATCAGGCCATTCATGTTTGCAACCGATCCCTACCTGGGTGTAACACCATCATCTACTTACAGATACATGGTACTTACCGGACCGGTTGGCCCATATTTTTCAAAGAACCTGAAAGTTAAGATCGAGACTTATTATTCCAGAGCATGCGACGGAGGTTTCGGTTTTGCAAAAGCTGCAGGAAATTATGGTGGTTCTATGCTCCCTGCATTGAAGGCTACTCAGGAAGGATATGATCAGCTGATCTGGACCGATTCGAAAGAGCATGCTTATGTTGAAGAACTGGGAGCTGCCAATATCATGTTCATGATAGATGGCACAGTGGTAACACCATCCACCAGAGACACCATTCTGAAAGGCGTTACCCGCGACACCGTGCTTACACTGGCCAGAAAATGGAATATTCCGGTTGAAGAACGCCGCGTTTCTGTTGCAGAGATCATTGCTGCCATAAAAGAAGGCCGGATTACTGATGCCTTTGGTGTAGGTACAGCTGCTACTATTGCTCATATTGCCGAAATAGGCCATGAGGGTGAACTTTATACACTTCCTGATCCGGCAACACGCATATTCTCTAACCGGGTATTGGATACGCTGAACGAACTAAGGTACGGCCGTTCCGATGACGAGCACGGATGGAATTATCCGGTTGGTTAATATATCCCTGATCTAATCCGGGATTTAATCAAACGTCAGGCCCGGACTTGGTCCGGGCTACCTGTCCTCATTCCTGTTGGTACGGCGCACGCCGCGTTTCTTCAGCCGGTCATCCCGCCTTTCCTCTCTGTTAATACGTTCGATCTCCATCTTGCGAAGCCTTGCCCCGATCTCACGCTGAGTGGCAGCATCAAACCCAATGGTATTGAGCAATGCTTCGGCAAAGCCCTTCCAGATCATGTTGAAGAATGAAGATCGGTCAGGGCGGATAAAATTGAAAGCTTCCTTTCTCACCGCTTCACCGAATGAAGGATTCTCGTCTTTTATGATCAGAATATTGGCAAATATGGAAGCAATACCTTTGCGCTTTAAACGGCTCGTTTTCGCACTCTTCTCCAGCAGAGCGATCTTCAGATCATGGTAATAACAGATCAAACTTCCTTTTACCCCTTTGGTACTTCCCCTTCCATTAAAGATCATCTGCTCAATATTACCTGATTTTATTTCAATCAATGATAATGGCCTGATAGCCGAATTAAACATTTCTGCATTCAGTTTTCCAAGTTTTCCGCCAAATTCAAAGGATCCCTCAGGGTCTGTCAAATTAAATTTCATACCCACGTCCAAACGTCCCCGCTCCATTAAAAGGGAAGTAAGCTTCATTGCACTGTATTTGTTCCTGATCAGGCTCAGCGAATCATTCGTCAGATTGCTGATTCTTCCGTTGATTCCGCCAAATGAAAGTGTCCCCTTCTGCCTTGAATTGGGATTATACTCAGAATAATTAACATGTGAATCTTTTAACAATACCGTGTCTATGGTAGTATCCAGTTTAAAGCGTCTCAATGCCAGCTGGGGAAAATTCAGCCCCTTATCCCTGATCGAGTCGGGCATCTCCCGGTTCAGAAAAACAGAAAAATCAGCCCCTTTTAAAGTTAATGATGATGCCAGTAATCTCCGGTCCCGGTTCAGCAGCTCATAGTTGAGCTTGTTTAAAGCTATCTCCTCGATTCCCCCGGAATACCGGTCCTTCTGAAATTTAAACCTGCGTGAAAATTCAAGTTCCGAATACCCCGGCAGGAGCCGGAATCCTTTAATCCGGGCATAGCCTCCCGCTGTTGAGGCTTTAAATTCCCTGATCTGTAATATATAATTCTTATCCGATGTAACTGCTTTATAACCAAGCAATTCTGCATATATATCTTTGGTATAATATAATCTCGACCTGTCAAACTGCGATGCTGAATCAATAAGGAGATCACTTACCCTGATAAACAAATTCCTAAGTTCAGTAACTTTCGAACCACCTTCTGCACTATGATCGATGTAGTTAAAATCTGCATTTCTGAAAATGATTTCTCCGATTTTTACCGAATTCAAATAGGGAGCTAAATGCTGATAAGCTGTACGCTTGTCTAGTTTTTGGGAGACTCTTGTATTCCTTGTTTTAGAAAAAACAACCTGCAGAGCCGGCCTGTCTATCTCTACAGTTTTTATCTCCAGTTTACCTTCGGTATATATTTTCCAGGGCTGTATCCTTTTGAGAACCAATTGTGCAACTTCAACCCTGTATAAATGCCTCGGAGCAACACTGTCAAGCTTCATCCTTTCATACACCAGGGTATCCGGCATGAACCGGATATTCGAGATATTCAATCGTCCGGAAATAAAATTTACACGGATATTATCGAATTCCACCCGGTATAAGCCATCCGTTGACCTGTGAATTGCCTCCCTGATCCTTTGGGTAAGAATAGGTTTCCAATAATAGTTGAGATATACTGCCACACCGGATATCAAAATGATCACGATCAGCAAAGCTGAAAGAATCCTTTTCCTGTAAAAGGCCTTACTATTATTTAGAATCATAAATTATTAATCGGGTAAGAACTAAGATAGCCTTAATCCTTAATGTATTTATTGCCTGTATGATATGTCAGCACAATTTAAAAATAATCCATACGATATGAAAAAGGATCTCTGCCAAATTGTCATTTTCCAGAAAAATTCTTATTTTTGCAGGCTAATCTGATACAGAATGTTTGACCGCCCAATAAACTTAAAAGATTCAGCAGCGACCACCCTGCATGATGAATCACGTCAGGGTGAGGCTTTAGTGATTGAAAGGCCGGGACAATATACAGGACGCAAACTTTACATAGAAAGTTACGGATGTGCTATGAATTTCTCTGACAGTGAGATCGTTGCTTCGATCATGCAGGATATGGGATTCGAAACAACATCCCAGTATAAAGAAGCTGATGTCATTTTTATCAATACCTGCTCAATACGCGATAACGCCGAACAAAGAGTAAGAAACAGGCTGCGTGAATTCGGAGCCGTGAAAAATAAACGGCCGGGTATGACAATTGGGGTACTGGGCTGCATGGCCGAGCGTTTAAAATCTAAATTCCTGGAAGAAGAGAAACTGGTTGATATTGTTATCGGACCAGATTCATACCGTGATCTGCCTAACCTTATTGCTAAATCAGATGATGGAATGCGGGCTGTCAATGTGCTTTTATCACGCGAAGAAACCTACGCCGATATCAGTCCGGTGCGGCTGAACAGCAATGGTATCTCGGCTTTCGTTTCCATTATGCGGGGTTGCGATAATATGTGCTCATTCTGTGTGGTACCCTTTACAAGGGGG
>JBAZCD010000017.1:0-10376 GCA_041671205.1 Pedobacter sp. | reverse complement strand
AAGGGGGAGAGAAAGAAGCAGAGATCCTCATTCCATTGTACAGGAAGCCAGAGAATTATTTGAAAACGGTTATCGGGAGGTAACCCTGCTTGGTCAGAATGTAGATTCTTACAAATGGGGAGGAACGGCCTCACCCCAGCTCTCTCCAAAGGAGAGGGAGTCGGATCCATCCGCATCCTGCATTTCCTTCTCTCCTCTCCTTTGGAGAGGGGTTGGGGGTGAGGCTCTAAACTTCGCAGGACTATTGGAACTGGTTGCTCAGATCGATCCGCTCTTAAGGGTCCGTTTCTCAACTTCTCATCCCAAGGATATAACTGATGAGGTAATTCATACCATGAATAGGTATGAAAATATCTGTAATCATATTCACCTTCCGGTACAATCCGGAAACTCGCGTGTACTGGAACTGATGAACCGTACCTATACCCGCGAATGGTATATAGAACGAATTGATACCATTAAAAGAATGATCCCGGATTGTGCAGTCTCAACAGATGTCATTATCGGCTTCTGTACAGAAACAGAAGAAGAGCATCAGGACACGCTCAGCCTGATGGATTATGCACAATTTGATTTTGCCTATATGTACACTTACTCAGAACGTCCGGGCACCCTTGCCGCAAAGCGTTTCGAAGATGATATACCGGAATTGGTGAAAGCACGCAGGTTCAATGAAATCCTGTCTAAGCAACAGGAATGCTCATTAAATCGTTTACAGCAGCATATCGGCAAAACCCATAGGGTACTGATCGACGGGCTTTCAAAAAAATCTGACATGGATTTTTCGGGTAAAAGCGAGCATAATATCACTGTAGTATTTCCGGTTATGGAAAACTATAGACCCGGCGATTATGTTGATGTCAGAATAGAACGCTGTACCCCGGCCACCCTAATTGGAAGAATTAAAGGCTGATTTGGAGATTTGAAAATTTGAAAATGTCGAATCGAATTATCAAACTTTTCATGATTAATATAATTTATAGAATAGCAATTGATGACCAGAAAATTTGCAGATCCTGTTGAATCATCAAATTTTCAAATCATCAAATCATCAAATTACGATAATGGATGTTCAGGATATAAAAAACAGATTTGGAATTATAGGTAATTCACCCTTGCTCAACCGGGCTATTGATATTGCCAGGCAGGTAGCGCCAACCGATATTTCGGTGCTGATTACCGGCGAAAGCGGTAGCGGCAAGGAGGTTTTTTCACATATTATTCATTCGTTGAGCGCTCGCAAACATGGTCCGTTTATAGCCGTAAACTGCGGTGCAATACCTGAAGGAACGATTGATTCTGAATTGTTTGGACACGAAAAAGGATCATTTACCGGGGCACATGATGCCCGTAAAGGATATTTTGAAGTAGTTGACGGCGGGACAATATTTCTGGACGAAGTAGCTGAATTACCTGTAGGCACCCAGGCTCGCTTATTAAGGGTTCTTGAAACCGGAGAATACATCCGGGTAGGATCTTCCAAAGTTCAAAAAACCAATGTTCGGGTAATTGCGGCAACCAATAAAGATGTTTTTGATGCTGTATCTGCCGGAAAATTCAGGGAAGACCTGTACTACCGCTTGAACACCGTGCCATTGAAGGTGCCTGCTCTGAGAGAGCGCAAGGAAGACATTAATTTACTTTTCAGAAAATTCATTGCCGACTTTACCGACAAATACCGGAGTCCGTCGGTACAACTGGATCAAAGTGCACAACAGGTCCTGATGAATTACAGCTGGCCCGGAAATGTTCGTCAGCTTAAAAATATAGCCGAACAAATTGCCGTTCTTGAAAAAGACAGAAATTTATCGGCAGAGCATCTGCTGAATTACATTCCGAATGAGGCCGGAAGCACCCTTCCGATGCGTATTCAAAATCAGGGTAAGGAAGATTTCTCAGAGCGTGACATCCTTTACAAAGTGCTCTTTGACATGAAAAAGGATATGATGGAACTAAAAAAATTGGTTGCAGAGATCATCCAAAACGGAGGAAATACGGCAAGTATTCAGTCAAATCCAAAGGTAATCAGTCAGCTTTACCGGGATATTGAAATACCCGGCAGCAGTAACCTTACCCCTGACCCGCATCAACTGGTCATTCATCAGCCCAATACTGATAAGTCGTTCGATATGATGGACGAGGCAGAAGAAGTGGAAGAATCCCTGTCACTCATCGACAAGGAATCTGATCTGATTAAAAAAGCACTGAAGAAGCATAAAGGAAAACGAAAACTAGCTGCTCATGAACTTGGGATCTCCGAACGTACCTTGTATCGCAAAATAAAGGAATTAGAACTTTAAGCCAGTCACGTAATATGCAAAAGATACTTTCAAAATTCAGATACTGCCTAATTATCGGCCTTGTACTGCTTACACAGTCCTGCGGCACCTATTCCTTCTCAGGAGCTTCAATTCCTCCAGAAATGAAGACAATTTCAGTTCAGTTCTTTGAGAACACTTCAGCATTGGTTGTACCTTATCTGAGTCCGCAGTTTACTGAAAAATTAAAAACACGTATTCGCGATCAATCCCGCTTAAGCATTATCAGAAGCGATGCTGATGCCAATTTCGAAGGTCGGATTACCGATTATTCCATACGGCCTGTAGCCATACAGGGAAATGACAGAGCAGGTCTGAACAGAGTAACGGTAACTGTCAGTGTAAAGTATACAAACGCGCTGAAACCTGAGCTTAATTTTGAACAACAATTCCAGGCATTTCAGGAATTTAGTCTGACCCAGGGACCGATACAAACCCAGGAACAGAAATTAATTGAACTGATCATCCGTCAGCTTACCGAGGATATTTTTAACAAGGCTTTTGCCAATTGGTAATTAATTTTTAGCTTTCAAAAAACTGAGCATATAGTGAAACAGATAAATCAGCAGGAGTCAACCATCAGATTGTTTACAAAACATGTTGCAGATCCTGCTGCAGTTGGCCCCGGCGATGCTAAAACTTTGGAAAAGGCTATAGAAAAATTTCCGTATTGCCAGCTATTGCATCTTTTTTATTCCCGTTCATTATCGCTTTCCGGATCAGAAAATTTAAAGAAACAGGTAGCAGATACTGCATTGATAATTCCAGACAGAAGGGTTTTATATACCATCCTGAATGAGCCCGAAAAGTTGCAGCAGTCTGAAAAATTAAAGTACCTTGAGTCAGTACTGTTTGGCATTGATGAAGACAATGCTACGGAGGATGAAATTCATGTCATCGAACATACAGAGGAAATTTTTGAAGAAATTTCAGAAGCAGAAGTAGCTTCTTCAGAAAGCTCTGAAGAAGAATCTGAAGATAATACATGGTCTGCGACCGCAGAGCCCTCGGCTGTAAATGAGGCCGCACCCGAACCGGAAATAAAAAATGACAGTCAGACTAAAAAAGAACCAGTCTCAGCCAAACCAGCAGAGGAGCCTGTCAGAGAGGAAGCTGAAGTGAATGAGCCGGTTTCCAATGTGAAGAAAAATCAGGCAGAAGAGTCTTCATTACTTGGGGATATCTTTAGTACGCTTAATGAAACAAATATTCAGGCAGAAGCGTTTAATCAGCCGGAAGAAGAGCCTGTAAATGACCAGCCAGATCAACCTGAGGAAGAAAATCCGGATCAGCATGTATCCAAATACGATGATGATAAAATGCCCTATTCTTTTTTATGGTGGTTGAGTAAAACACGGCAAGAGCATTCTGAAAACTATCAGCCCTATGCTGATTTCAATCCGGATACAAGCCAGAGTATAAAAAGAAAATCCGTAGATCAGCTGAGCAGTCAGATCATTGAAAATATTTTTCATTTACAATCACCGTTGGAGCAGGTAGAAAATGCGCCAAGAACTGTTCCTTTTCAGGTAAAACGCAAGGAGGATACTATTCTGGAAAAGTTCATCAAAGAGGAGCCTCAGATCAGGCCGCCTGATGCTCAAAAATTGGATACAGAGAATAAAGCACGAAAAAGCGCAGAAGATCCTAATGATCTGGTTTCAGAAACGCTGGCCCATATCTATGCCGACCAGATGTTATTTGAAAAAGCCATTGCTACTTACAAAAAATTAAGTTTGAAATTTCCGGAAAAAAGAACGTACTTTGCCGACCAAATTCGTGACTTAGAAAAGAATCTAAATTAAAAATTATGTTATATACCGTTATTATTCTGGCAATCATAGTTTGTGTTTTGTTAGTATTGATCATTCTGATCCAAAATCCTAAAGGGGGAGGCTTATCATCAGGATTTGCAGGATCAAACAATATTATGGGCGTTCAGCGTACAGGAGATTTCCTTGAAAAAGGCACCTGGATTCTTGCGGTATCATTAATGATACTTGCCTTAATGGTTAATGTAGTGGTTCCACGTGGCGGAGTAGTTGACCAGGAGATGAATGATATTCAAAACCAGATCAATAAGCCAGCTGCACCTGTTGCCGCACCGTCAGGTCTTTCACTTCCTGCTGCTGACAGCACCAAAAAATAAAACAGCTTTTAAAAAAAAGGCCACCTTTCCGGTGGCTTTTTTTTTGCATACAACTGACAATTTACTGACAGCTTGACATCGGTATTTACCGCAAAAAGAAGGTCAAATTATTAAACAATGAAAATTTGACAAGAAATGTGTCTTAAGGCTATTTGGCATAATTAGTGTCAGTGAACTAATACAAAATATTCAATTAATTAAATATATTATATCAATATGGCATTAAATATCAAACCTAGCGCAGACCGGGTAGTTATAGAAGCTGCTCCGGCTGAAGAAAAAACGGCCTCAGGACTTTACATTCCTGATACTGCTAAAGAAAAACCTCAAAAAGGAACAGTTGTAGCTGTTGGACCGGGTAAATATGCAGAGCAAACCGGCAATTTGATCCCTATGGCTTATAAAGTGGGAGATGTAGTATTATACGGAAAGTACGCTGGTACAGAGATTTCACATGAAGGCAAAGAATATCTGATCATGCGTGAATCTGATATTTTTGCAACTCTATAAGAGATATGAGAAATGAGACTTATCCGAAAGGAAAGTATTATTTCAGACCATATCGATTTTAGTCTTATAATAGAATTATAGTTTTAAACAACCAGGTTTTAGAGCAGGACAAAAGTCTCACATCTAAAATCTCACATCTAAAATCTTTAAACAATGTCAAAACAAGTTAAATACAATGTTGAAGCGCGCGATGCTCTGAAAAGAGGCGTGGATATCCTTGCCAATGCAGTAAAAGTAACGCTCGGACCAAAAGGACGTAACGTAATTATTGATAAGAAATTTGGTTCACCTGCAATCACTAAAGACGGTGTTACAGTTGCCAAAGAAATTGAATTAAAAGACGCCCTTGAGAACATGGGTGCTCAGATGGTTAAGGAAGTTGCATCAAAAACAGCTGATCAGGCCGGAGACGGTACTACAACTGCAACGGTTTTAGCGCAGGCAATTGTTACTGCAGGAATTAAGAACGTTGCTGCAGGAGCCAATCCAATGGATCTTAAACGTGGTATTGACAAAGCCGTAACCGCTGTTGTTGCTAACCTGAAAAAACAGTCGCAATCTGTTGGTGAAGACAACAAAAAAATTAAGCAGGTTGCCTCAATTTCAGCAAATAACGATGAAATTATTGGCACCCTGATCGCTGATGCAATGGCGAAAGTTGGAAAAGATGGTGTAATTACTGTTGAAGAAGCAAAAGGTACCGAAACTGAAATGAAAACAGTTGAAGGTATGCAATTCGACCGTGGTTACTTATCTCCTTATTTCGTAACCAATGCTGATAAAATGGAAGTTGAACTGGATAATCCATATATCCTGATCTACGACAAGAAGATCTCTTCCATGAAAGAATTACTTCCTGTGCTTGAGAAACAAGTTCAAACCGGAAAACCTTTATTGATCATTGCTGAAGACCTTGACGGTGAAGCATTAGCTACTCTGGTAGTTAACAAGATCCGTGGTTCGCTGAAAGTAGCTGCAGTTAAAGCCCCTGGATTCGGCGATCGTCGTAAAGCAATGCTTGAAGATATCGCAATCCTAACCGGTGGTACAGTAATTTCTGAAGAAAGAGGTTATAAATTAGAGAATGCTGATCTTACTTACTTAGGTCAGGCAGAAAAAGTAGTGGTAGACAAAGATAACACGATCGTTATTAATGGTGCCGGTAAATCTGAAGATATTAAAGCCCGTGTTAACCAGATCAAATCTCAGGTTGAAACAACTACTTCTGATTATGATAAAGAAAAATTACAGGAGCGTTTGGCTAAACTTTCAGGTGGTGTTGCTGTGCTTTATGTTGGCGCCGCAACTGAAGTTGAAATGAAAGAGAAGAAAGATAGAGTTGACGATGCTTTACACGCAACCCGCGCTGCGGTTGAAGAAGGAATCGTTGCAGGCGGTGGTGTTGCCTTCATCCGTGCAATCGAAGCTTTAGCTGATCTTAAAGGATCTAATGAGGACGAGACCACAGGTATTGCGATCATCAGACGTGCTATCGAAGAGCCATTACGCCAGATCTGCCAAAACGCAGGTATTGAGGGTTCTATAGTAGTTCAGAAAGTTAAAGAAGGTAAGACTGATTTCGGATATAATGCCCGTACTGATGTTTACGAAAACCTGATCGGTGCCGGTGTAATCGATCCTACAAAGGTTGGTCGTATTGCATTGGAAAATGCAGCTTCAATTGCAGCTATGCTGTTAACAACTGAAGTTGTATTGGCTGATGATCCTGAAGATGAAAAAGGCGGCGGTATGCCTCCAATGGGCGGCGGCGGTATGGGTGGAATGATGTAATAACATTCTCTCCTTACACAAAAAGGCTTCCCTGATATCAGGGAAGCCTTTTTGTTTTACGCTGAACAAGAGGTAAATCGCATTTGAATTTAGTACCGGCTTTGCTTAGATCCTTCACTGCGTTCAGGATGACAGCCCATAATTGTCAATTATCAACTTATCAACCAAGTTCCATCTCAAATAGTTCCCCTATATATTTCTTCAGTTTCTCCTTTACCTCATCCATGTCAAGTGGATGGCCCAATTCCCTTTCCATTGAAGTAACATCCTTATCATCTATTCCGCAGGGAACAATATTTTTAAAATAGGACAGATCTGTATTCACATTAAATGCCAGCCCGTGCATAGTTACCCAGCGGCTGCACCTCACACCCATTGCACAGATTTTCCTTGCACGTTCATTATCTGCATCCAGCCAGACTCCGGTATATCCTTCATATCTCCCGCTCTTTATTCCATAATCTGCCAGAGTAAGGATCACTGCCTCTTCAAGTGTACGCAAATAGAGATGGATATCAGTGAAAAAATTGTCCAGATCCAGTATTGGATAGGCGACCAGCTGTCCCGGGCCGTGATAAGTGATATCTCCGCCGCGGTTAATTTTATAATAAGAAGCTTTTTTCTGCTTCAGGCCGGCTTCATCAAGCAGCAGATTTTCAGGTTTACCGCTTTTCCCTAGCGTATAAACATGGGGGTGTTCAACAAAAACAAGGTGATTTTCAACAGGATAGTCTGTATTATTATTCCTGTTCTGTGTTTTTGCATGAACAGTCTCCGCAAAAATACGCTCCTGTCTGTCCCATGCCTGCTGATAATCCAGCACACCCCAATCCCGAAAAACAACCTTCTTATTTTTCATTCCCGTCATCTGAAACAATTCTAATCTTATAGCCATCAAATTTCTCATAATGCACTCTGAACTCCCTGTGACGTGTTCCGATATCAAGCGCTGCATCAAAAGACCCGCACCCCTGGTATTCAAAGGGCTTAAGTTTAATGTGCTCCAGAAAACTGATATTCTTTTTACCATGAAGTTTATAGATCGCCTCTTTTGCACACCATGCAACATATAATTGATCAATACGATCCTGATCACGAATAAATTCCAGTTCCTCTTTACTCAGGAATTTGTGAGCAATCCGTTCTATCTTATCCTTTACCATTTCGATGTCGATCCCTACCGCCTTGTTCTTACTGATCATAACTGCAGCATAATCATACGAATGACTGAGGGAAATATGATGAGGAAAATTACTCAAATAGGGTTTGCCGCTGGAATCAACTTTACAGTCAATATAATTCTCTGTATCCAGCATCCTTCGCAGTAAAACACGGGTACTTAGCCAGTGCATATTACGTTTACCATTATTCAGGGTATCCAGATAAGACAATTCATGTTCTTTCAACTGTAGCTGAGCAAGTAATTCTTCTGCAGTTTCTTCGATCTTCCAGATAGCGAAAGATGTGTTATTGTCAATTTCCCGGTGATATGCAAGAGCCATTGTTAAATATAAAATACCTGCAAAACTATCTCAAATTAATCATAATTTAGACCAAATCTTATGCTTATTTATGATACTTTCTGATAAACTCATTCTGGAAGAAATTGACAGAGGGAATATAATTATTGAACCCTTTGAAAAGGGGTGCTTAGGTACAAATTCTTATGATGTGCATTTAGGTAAATACCTGGCAACCTATCGAAACAGAGTTTTAGACGCCAAAGTCCACAATGAGATCGACCATTTCGAGATCCCTAAAGATGGATTTGTTCTTCAACCTAATACCCTTTACCTCGGAGTAACTTTAGAATATACTGAAACACACCGGCATGTGCCTTTTCTGGAGGGAAAATCAAGTACCGGACGACTTGGAATAGATATCCATGCAACTGCTGGAAAAGGAGATGTGGGATTCTGCAATACCTGGACGCTGGAAATTTCCTGTACACAGCCTGTCAGAATTTATGCCGGAATGCCGATCGGACAATTGATCTATTTTGTGGTAGATGGGGATGTAGAGACCATGTACAACACAAAACTCAATGCCAAATACAACAATAAGACTACAAAGCCTGTTGAAAGTATGATGTGGAAGAATTCATTCTGAACAGAAACAGACAAATAAATCGTATATTATCTGTAAATAAGCCTCAGTTTTTTTAAATTGAGGCTTAAATTTTATATCATCGGCTCATAATGCGGTTGATTCTGACGTGTAATCCGGAGAAGAGTTACTCCGGATTTAAATAGTTCCATTTCGAAAAAACCAATCATGAAAAAGAATTTCATTATCATACTTTCCCTTCTTTTCTCAATGGCAATGCTTGGGTTTATCATCGATGATGAGCCTCTGAAAAAGATCCTCATCCAGATCGAAAAATATCGCCTGCAATACCCGCAGGAGAAAGTCCATCTTCATATGGACAAACCCTATTATGCAATAGGTGATAATATCTGGTTTAAGGCTTATGTTGTTAATGCTGAGAAAAATGAGCTATCGGCACTGAGCAAAATTCTGTATGTAGAGCTGATCAACGACAAAGATTCGGTTAAAAAATCTCTGAAAATACCCTTAAATATGGGAATGACCTGGGGCGATTTCACTCTTACTGATTCACTGAGGGAGGGTAATTACAGAATCAGAGCGTATACCACCTGGATGCGCAATTTTGGGGAGGAATACTTTTTTGATAAGACGATTAGCATAGGCAATTCTATTTCTAATACTGTTCTGACTCAGGTCAATTATACCTACAGTAAAGACCCCCGGGGACAAAAAGTATCTGCCAAAATAAATTATACTGACATGGCCGGTCAGCCCCTCGCAAACAAAGAGGTCTCTTATATAGTTGAACTGGATTTCAGGAGTATTCTGAAGGGCAAGGGCATGACGGATGCAATGGGAAATCTGGCGGTTAATTTTGTAAACAATCAGCCTTTTGTTTTAAAATCAGGAAAGATCAGTACCACTATCCGGCTGGATGAGAAAAGCAGTGTCAATAAAAATTTTCCGGTTAAATCAACATCCAATGAATCCGCAGTACAGTTCTTCCCTGAAAGCGGGGATATGGTTAATGGGATCAGCACCAGGATCGGTTTTAAAGCCCTGAACTCTGATGGCCTTGGGATCAATGTCAGCGGATATATCACAGACCAAAGTAACAACAGGCTGAGTGATTTTAAATCAGAACATGCCGGAATGGGTCATTTCCGGCTGCGACCGGCAATCACTGAAACCTACACTGCTCATATAATCTTTGAGGATGGTTCTGAGAAGATCTATCCCCTGCCGAAAGTTAAAGCACAGGGATATGTATTAACGGTTAGTAATGCCGATCCTGATGAACTTAAGGTCAGGATCTCCACAACCGAATCAGGAAGCCCGGATGAAGAAATAACCCTCGTTGCACAAACCAACGAGCAGGTACATTTTGTATCAAAGAACAAGCTTAATTCCAGTACATTCAATGCAAGTATCCCGAAAAAACGCTTCCCAACCGGAATCCTTCAGTTGACTCTCTTCTCTGCAAAAAATGAACCTGTTGCAGAACGTCTGGTATTTATCAATCATTCCGACTTTTTAAATATCGGTCTGACTGCGGATAA
>JBAZCD010000016.1:0-15956 GCA_041671205.1 Pedobacter sp. | reverse complement strand
TCACGGCGTTTGCCTGAAAAATCACGGAAACCACCACCACTTCCACCTTCACGTCTGCCCCCGCCGCTTCCGCCACGATAACCACCACCGCTTCCGCCTTCTCTGCGTCCACCGCCACCTGCACCACGGTAAGAACCAGAACCTCCGCGTTCGCTGCTTCCGCCTTCACGGTCGCCGGCTAACTCAATGCGGACACTTCTGCCCTGGAAATCAACAGATTTGAAACCTTCAACAACCTGATTAACTGCAGAATCTTCAACTTCAAAGAATGTAAATACACCCTTCAGGTCGATCTTTCCTACACTTTTTCCACTGATCCTGGTATTGTTGCAGATAAATCCCAGCATATCTCCGCGGGTGAAATCATCTACTGAACCCAGATTCATAAACAATCGGGTATACCCGGCACTTGTACCAGATCTCATTGGACGGTCAGCACGATCACCTCTTTCTCCACGCTCAAACCCTCTGTCATCACCTGAAACATTAAGATCAGGAGCTTTAGAGTAATATTCAAGGAAACGGTTAAACTCAAGTGAAGCAAAGCGTTTAACGATCTCTTCTTTATCCAAATCCTTAAATTCATCCATAATACGCGGAATGTATTGTTCGATCTGTTCCTTGTTCACTTCTACATGATGAACTTTGTGAACCAATGCAAATAATTGCTTTTCGCAAACGTCAAAACCGGTTGGGATCTCAGATTTAGTAAACTGCTTGCCAATAGTTCTTTCAATATGACGAATTTTTCCAAGTTCTTTGGAATTGATGATCGCAATAGAAATACCGGTTTTTCCTGCACGACCCGTACGGCCGCTTCGGTGGGTCTAATTTTCGATCTCATCAGGTAATGAATAGTTGATCACGTGAGTTACGTCATTCACATCAATTCCTCTTGCTGCAACATCAGTAGCGATCAGTAACTGAAGGCTGCGGTCGCGATAACGTTTCATTACTTTATCACGCTGCTGTTGTGAGAGGTCGCCGTGTAAGGCATCGGCATTATAACCATCCTTCATTAATGACTCAGCAATTTCCTGAGTTTCAATTTTGGTACGGCAAAAAACGATTCCGAAGATTTCAGGATTGAAATCAACGATACGCTTAAATGCTGCGTATTTATCCCTTGCCTTTACAATATAATACTCATGTTCGATATTGACATTTCCGGTATTTTTGGTACCCATGGTCAGTTCGAAAGGATCAGTCATGTATTTTTTTGCAATCCGGCGAACTTCGTTTGGCATGGTTGCAGAGAATAACCAGGTTTTTTTGTCATCAGGAGTAGTTGACAGAATGCTGTCGATATCTTCCTGAAAACCCATGTTAAGCATCTCATCGGCTTCGTCGAGTACTACGAATTGTACCTGAGTAAAATCAATTGCTTTGCGATTGATAATGTCAAGCATACGGCCCGGAGTGGCCACTACGATCTGAACGCCGCGTTTGATCTGGCGTAACTGATCTGAAATGTTTGCTCCGCCATAAACAGCAACGACTTGAACGTTTTTCATGTTTTTGGCGTAATTTTTTATATCATTGGTGATCTGCAGGCAGAGTTCACGTGTAGGACATAAAATTAGTGCTTGCGGATAATTTTCTTCAAAATCCAATAATTCTAATAGGGGGAGGCCGAAGGCTGCCGTTTTACCGGTTCCTGTTTGAGCTAATCCGACAAAATCGTTGCTGCCTGAAAGTAATACCGGGATAGATTGCTCCTGGATTGGTGTGGGATTTTCGAATCCCAGCTCAGTAATGGCATTAACAATATCATGACGGATACCCAAGGTACTAAATGGGTTCATGATAATTTTTAAGTGCTGACAGCCTTATTGCCGAAAGCGCCGCAAAGGTACGGTTTTTATTATTTAAAATAACATGGGGGAGGGGGTTTATACGATGATAGTTATTTTTTGGGTTTAAAGTTGGTAGTTTTTCATTGACAAAAGGCATTTCAATGATTCTGAACAGCATTATCAGACTGAATAATTTTAGTAAATGGATTGCCCGTTTTTTTAATTCCTAATTTCTTTATGATGAGCTGTTTAATAGTTGTACTTTCAGAAAATGAAGATTTCGGCCATCAGGCGACAGTTATTTCATGATTTCTGAATTTCTTTGAACCGTGTATGGGACTTTTTATGATTTTTGGCTCTCCTGTTTAGGGAATTACCCAACAGTAAAATACAATTGCTTATGCGCAAAATGAATTTTCTGAGTTTTTGCTTTCTGATTATATTTCTTAACGGTGCTTTTGCGCAAAAGGAAAGCAAATTATATGGAATTATTATTTCCGGCGGGCATCTGATTGATCCGAAAAATCAAATCAACGAGCTCATGGATATTGCTGTTAATGACGGTAAAGTTGCCCTGATCGCAAAGCATATTGATCCCGGACAAGCTACTCAGGTGGTTGATGCCAAAGGAATGTACATTGCTCCGGGTTTGATTGATATTCATTCACGTTTGGGATCAAATTTGCCCGACGGCTATACACTGAGGGTGGGGGTTACAACAATTGCCGATGCCGGAGACGCTGATCTGAATTCATTTAAAGAGTTTAAAAAGAATATCATTGACCGCTCTGTAACGCGGGTGCTTTCCTTTTTAAATATAGGAGGGGGCAATTATGCCGGAGGCACAAATGAAAGGAATTCTGGAGATAAAATGGCTTCCGAATCTGCCAAACTGGCTTTGCTTAATAAAAAGGATATTGTGGGGTTTAAGGTTGACTTTGTAGGACCCGACTGGTCGTCAGTAGACCGGGGAGTTGAAGCCGGAAATATCGCAGATATGCCCATTATGCTTGATGGAGGCAGGAATCATCCGCACCCTTCTCTCTCTGAATTGTTTACAAAACATATGCGAAGGGGCGACATTTATACCCATACCTACACCATTATTGAAGATTATAATGCCCGCGACCGGATCGTAGATCAGCAAAGCGGAAAATTAAACCCGGCTTTCCCGGAAGCCCAGCAGAACGGGATCATATTTGATGTTGGTCATGGTTCTGCATTCCGTTATTCCAATGCCATTCCGGCGATGAAGCAGGGCTTTTTGCCAAATACCATCAGTACTGATATTTCAATGAGCAGTATCAATGCATTTATGAAAGACATGATGAATGTTATGTCTAAGTTTCTGGCCATGGGCATGAGCCTGAATGAAGTGATCAAGGCCAGTACCTGGACTCCTGCGCAGACAATAAGACGGGAGGAACTTGGTCATTTATCACCTGGTGCAATTGCTGATCTGGCCATATTCAGCCTGAGAAAGGGCAAATTCGGATTTTATGAAACAGCCGGATATAAAATGGAGGCTAAGGAAAAGTTCGAGTGTGAGATGACCATTAAAGGCGGCAGAATTGTATATGACCTGAATGGAATTGCAAAACCCCTCAATAATTTCTTCCGTGAAGGGAATCAGTTTCGACAATAAAACCTAAACCACATATCTATGAAAATGACCCGATTTTACTATTACTTAATTTTTTCTGCCCTGCTTTATACGGGGAGCA
Organism: Pedobacter sp.; assembly: GCA_041671205.1. GTDB lineage: Bacteria > Bacteroidota > Bacteroidia > Sphingobacteriales > Sphingobacteriaceae > Daejeonella. Next base: position 12,436 of record JBAZCD010000016.1, on the reverse strand, counting down.
CAGAGCGGGTGTTCGCTCAGAAAATAGACATTCTGCTCAGGGGCGGACATGTGATAGATCCAAAAAATAACATCAACTCTGTGATGGATGTGGCTATTGCTGATGGGAAGATTCTTCGCGTAGCGCCTCAGATTGATGCTGCAAACGCTTCGAAAGTTGTTGACGTTAAAGGCCTTTATTTAAGTCCGGGGATCATTGATATCCATGTGCATGTTTTTGCCGGGATCAATAAAAAGCAGAAATATATGGACGGTCCGAACTCCCTTCCTCCGGATGGTTTTACACTGAGGTCGGGTGTTACCACAGTTGTGGATGCAGGTAGTGCCGGCTGGAAAAGCTTCCCGCTGTTTAAAAAGAATATTATAGATGAGTCCAAGACAAGAGTGCTGTCATTTTTAAATATTGTTGGAGACGGGATGGGCGAATTTGAGCAGGATACCAATGATATGGATCCGAAAATGGCAGCTGCAACAGCTGTGTTTTATAAGCAGCATATCGTTGGGTTTAAAGTTGCTCATTTTAACGGAGTTCAATGGATACCGGTAGACAGTGCAGTCAAAGCAGGCAGCTTAGCTAAAATGCCTGTCATGATCGACTGGCGTGGTCTCCCGCCAATCAACTCATTTGAAGAACTGCTTTTAAAACATTTGCGCCCAGGCGATATTCTGACCCATATGTACCATGCTGGTAAAAGTGCGGGAGCGACAAGCCCGATGTATAAAGAATCGGTAGTCGATGCAAACGGAAAGGTTAAACCTTATGTATTTCTGGCTCAGAAAAGAGGAATTGTGTTTGACGTTGGGCATGGAGGCAATGGTTTTGTGTTCGGACAGGCAATACCTGCAATGAAACAGGGATTTTTACCTAAAACGATCAGTTCTGACCTGCATATCGGAAATATGAATGCGGGTATGAAGGATATGGCAAATATCATGTCTAAATTTTTAAATATGGGCATGTCCATTCAGGATGTGATCGAACGTTCAACATGGAATCCGGCGCAAAGTATTCAGAGACCTGAACTGGGAAATATAAGTGTTGGTTCGGAGGCTGATATAGCAGTTTTTAACCTGAAATCCGGCGATTTTGGATTTATTGATTCTCATGGCGGGAAATTCAAAGGAACGAAAAGACTGGAAACAGAATTGACGATAAGAGCCGGAAAAATTGTTTGGGACCTGAATGGTATCGCAGCCGACTCATGGGACCAGAATGTTAAATCAAAATAATTAGGGAGGTAATTAAAATGAAACGCAGGGATATAATTAAAGGACTGACATTGCTTCCTTTTGCAGCAAGTGCAGCAGAGATAAAGGCTCCTCAAAACAGTAATGGCTTCGCATTTTTATCGGATGCCTCAAGGACTTCCGATGCTGAACTGGTTGAAAGAGGGCAAAAAATCCTGAAATCTATCGGTGTTGAGCCATTTGTTAACTGCAAAGGCACAAATACCATTATGGGAGGCTCAGTGGCAAGAACAGAAGTGAGACTTGCAATGGAAGCTGTGGCAACATTGAATGTACAGATGGATGAGCTTGTTGAAGGTGTAGGTAAGCGTCTTTCAGAGCTTACCGGCGCTGAATGGGGACTCGTTACATCCGGCGCTGCTGCCGGTATTAAGCTGTGCACGATTGCCTGTATGACCGGAGGTAATCCAGAAAAACTGATCAGAATACCTGATTTAAGCGGGTTCAACAAAACGGAGGTGATCGTCCCGAAAGGGTCACGCACAGTTTATGATCATGCAGTCAGAAGTACGGGGGCCAAAATCATCACAGTAGATAATGAAGAGGATCTTAAAAAGAAGATAGGACCGAATACGGCTATGATCTATATGGATGCAGAAAAGGAAGCTTTCCTGCCACTGGAGGTCATATCACGAATAGCAAAACCTTTAAAGGTTCCTGTGTTCGTTGATGCAGCTGCTCATATTCTAACTTTTCCGAATGTTCATTTGTCCAGAGGTGCCGATGTGGTTGCCTTTAGTGGCGGAAAGGGCCTGAAGGCTTCAGGTAGCAGCGGACTCTTGCTTGGAAGAAAGGATTTATTAATGTCTGCCTGGCAGGCCGCAGCCCCGCATCATGGCCCGGGAAGGGATAATAAAGTTGGACGTGAAGAACATATCGGGATGCTGGCCGCCGTTAAACATGGATTCAAATGGACCATCAGAAGGAGATGCAAACCTGGGTTAACTGGCTTGAAAATATAGGAAAACAAGCCGCAACGGTGAAGGGAGTTAGTTACCGTATCAGAATGCCCGATTCTAAGCTGGTACATCATGTTACACCTTACCTTTTTATTACCTGGAATCCGGATCAGCTGCATGTGAGTGGTCAGGAAATATCCGAGGAGTTGGGCAACACTTACCCGAGAGTTGGTGTGGCTATTTACAAAGATGAACCGGGTGTAACCGGAATAAGCCTTGTAGGTTATATGATGGTTCCCGGAGATGATAAACTTGCTGCATCCAGAATTAAGGAAGTATTGTCTAAAAAAAGAGAGCCTCAGCCATCTGTGGCGATGAAAGTCCCGGTTGGTAAGGTTATCGGACACTGGGAAATGGATGTTAGCTTTTATAACAGCATTGAAAAGCATCATCTGTTTATTGACAGCCAGGATGGAAATTATTTTTCAGGAATGTATACAACCGATTTTTCAGAGCGAAAGATTAGCGGTACGATCAACGGAGATCTGATCCACATGCAAAGTACCTGGGTTGTTCCCGGTGATCGGATACAGACCATGTTTCGCGGCTCATTAAGCGGAGAAGTAATTTCCGGTGATATTGATATGAATGAATTTTTGTCTGCGAAGTTCAGCGCCAGGCGGGTTCGCTCTGAAATTGTGAAGCAGCAGATCGTGTTCCCGAAAGGAAGGCCTCAGGGAGGAAATTTTCTGATCTGATTCAAGGAATAGATCCCTTTTTTAAAACAATATTTTAAATAATAAGATAAATTAATGAAACGCAGGAATGTAATTAAGGGATTAGCAATGCTTCCAATAGCAGGAACGGCATTCTCAGGTGAGGTTCTTATGGCAAATACTCCGTCAGCGGCAAATGCACCTCTTGCAGGAACGGCGCAGGCTGATACAGAGCTGAATGCTGCGGCATCCGCTTTTATGGCTGAAACTAATATCTTTCGTTCCATTGGGGTTGAGCCTGTGATCAACTGCATGGGTACATTTACCATTATCGGAGGTTCATTAGAACGCCCTGCAGTGAGGGCAGCAATGGAGGCGGCATCCCATAATTTTGTACAGTACGATGAACTGGCTGATGGAATCGGACAGCGGCTAGCTGATCTGACGGGGGCTGAATGGGGTATGGTTTCGGCAGGATGTGCTGCGGGACTTAAACATATCACTGCAGCTTGTGTTACTGGTGGAAATCCTGAGAAACTGATCCGGATTCCTGATCTGACTGGTTTTGATAAGTCGGAGGTGATCATTCCCGGATTCTCACGAAATGCCTATGACCATGCCATACGTAATGTTGGGGTAAAGATAGTAAGTGTCAATACTCCGGAGGAACTTGAAAAAGCGATCAATCCGCGGACAGCAATGATCTATATCCGGTCGACAGACAGTGATACCTTTACCGGACAGCCTTTTTCTCTGGAAGTGATCGCCCGTATAGCAAAACCCAGGCATGTACCGATTCTGGTTGATGCAGCTGCAGAAAATCTGACCTTACCCCCGGTACATCTGACCAGGGGAGCGACCATAGTAGCATATAGCGGGGGAAAAGCCATTTGCGGTCCTCAATGTGCCGGATTGATGCTTGGTGATAAATCCATATTAATGTCTGCCTGGCAGGCAAGTTCACCGCATCATGGCCCGGGGAGGGATAATAAGGTTGGCCGTGAAGAAATGATCGGGATGATGGCGGCAGTGGAAGAATGGGTTAAGCGGGATCATGATGCCGACTGGAAAAAATGGTTATCCTGGCTGGATACCATTTCTAAAAGACTTGCCCCGGTTGCAGGGCTGAAAACGGAAGTTGTTGAGCGAACCTTGCTGGATAATAAAACGCCGGTATTAAAAGTTAGCTGGGATCCGCGAAAACTGTATATTAACGGATTTGAGGTAGCCGAAGAACTTGGAAGAAATAAACCGAGAATTGCTGTTTGGGCAGAAGATGAAGGTGATGGGGAAAGCTTTTTCAATATTACAACAGGTCAGATGCAGGCTGGAGAGGAAAAGATCGTTGCAGAAAGAGTATTTGCTATTTTTTCGAAAAAGCGTAATCCTGAATCTGAAAGTATGATTGCACCGGTAGCTAACCTTAGCGGATGCTGGGACTTAAGCATTCAGTTTTTCAGCAGTGTCAGTCAGCATTCATTAAATATAGTACAGGATGGAAACTGGTTGAGTGGTACCCATCAGACTGATTTTCAATCTGGAAATATGAGCGGAACAATTGAAGGGAATCGGGTAAAATTACAAAGCTCAATGCGCGTCGTCGGTGATGAACTTAGTTATCAGTTTTCAGGAATAGTGAATGGTGATAGCATATCGGGTGATATTCATCTTGGCGAGTACCGTACAGCAAAATTCACAGCAAAACGAAACCTGCAGAAAGCCCCGCGGAAAAAAGTGAATATTCCTGCCGGTCCGCCATTAGCAACCTGATTGGCTGCAACTCCTTTTAATATAGAGTACCATGAACAATAATCAGATATGAAATCAACACGAAGATCAGTTATTACACGGCTTTTTTCCGCAATTGCAGGTATAGCCGGGTTTAATTTAGTTGCCAGAGCTGAAGGAAACAGGGAAGATATCCCCGGCCTTTTCAATTCAGGGAATACTCAGGATGTGACTTTATATCCCGGATCTATACGTTACGGTAATCTTGTATTTGTTTCTGGTACAGGAGCTGATGCAGAGTCGGTATTCGAGATCAGGACGGATACCGATTTTGTTCTGAAAAAGATGGAGAAGCGATTAATTGCGGCCGGTTCTTCAATGGATAAAGTACTCAAGGTAACAGTTTTTTTAAGCGATATGAATGATTTTCAGGGAATGAATGAAGTTTACAAAGGCCGCTTTGGTAAAAACCCGCCTGTGCGTTCAACGGTTGCGGTTGCAAAGGGGGGAATACCGGGTCGTTCGATTATTGAAATCGAATGCATTGCATATGCTTGATTATCAATTAGTTATTAAAAAGTAATTATCGGGTATATTAATTTTTCAGAAAAGCTTATCCACCCCGATTCCCGGGAGAGTGGTTTAAGAAGCGACTCTATTGAACATTAAACCGAAACTTGATGGTTATGTATGTGTTTACCGAAATTAATTTGGTAAAAATAATTAACAATAATATAATTCTTTGATAATAGAATCTAAAGTATTTATATTGGGTTTTAATTTAGATCATCAAGGCTTGAAAACTAAAATTTTACACGATGAGTCAGCGCTTCTCCGCCTCGTTTCTGAGGGTGATGAACTTGCTTTTCGAGTAGTTTTCAATCATTACAGTGATAAGCTATACAGCTATACTTTCAGGATCACAGATAACGAAGAACTTGCTGAAGAGATCGTAATGGACGCTTTTCTGAAAATCTGGTGTAACCGGGAGGAGCTGGATAAGATCAATCATTTTGACTCCTATCTTTTTACTTTAGTTCGGAACCAGGCATTTACCGCCATCAAAAGAAGGGCTCATGAAGCTTCGATCATTACAGAACTCAGTTTAAGTAAATCAGAGTACCAGGATTGTACTGAAGAAACCGTGATCTATAATGAATATCAGCACCTCTTAAGTCAGGCAGTTGACCAGCTGCCGCCGCAACAAAGACTTGTTTATAGTATGAGCAGGGATGAAGGGCTTAAATATGATGAGATTGCAGATCAGTTGAATCTGTCCAAAAATACTGTTAAAGCCCACCTCAAAAAGGCTTTAAGTACCCTTAGGGTTGTTTTTACTAATTACCTGGTTTTGGTTGCCGGGATATTATTCCCTTTTGGCTGAATTTAAAACCACCCCTGGTAAAAAATATTTTTCCTTGATATAACCCTATTTTAATTCTCAATAGTCTTTAATCTAAAGGAGAGATAAATCAAAGTACATCTTCTCTTTAATAAAACTATTGAGTATGTCTATACATAGGTTCAAATATCTCTTTCATCAATTTGTAAACAAAATTGCGACCTCAGAGGAAACTGAAGAGTTTCTGTCAATGATGAAGCGTGATCAGTACAATGATGAACTTAAGGAGCTTTTAGATGAATTCTGGAATGAACCATCTTCCATTACTCCAATGGCTGAAGAAAGGGCTGAGAAAATATTTAATCAGATCATGGCTTCTTCTCAGGTTTCAGAACCTGAAATATACGATAAACGTAAACCCTATTGGTATCAGGCAGTTGCTGCCGTATTCGTGATTGGACTTTCGGTTTGGTTTTATTCCAGCAAAATACCCGAATCAACCGTCAGTATTGCTCATTCCATCCCGAATAAAACTGAAAAACCAGATAAACCGGGACGCCGTTTTATTAATCTTCCCGATGGCAGTTCCGTCATCCTGAATGAGAACAGCAAGATTGAACTGAGCAAAAACTTTAATAACAATGGTAAACGGGAAGTTTATCTGATAGGAGAAGCCTATTTCGATATCACGCATGATGCTGCTCATCCTTTTATTGTGCATACCGGTAAAATTTTCACAACAGTATTGGGAACTGCTTTTAATATTAAAGCGAGTACTGGTAACAAGACTGTAACGGTAACTGTAACCAGGGGAAAAGTAAAAGTCGGGGATAATAAGAAGAACTATAATATTATTTTACCTAATGAACAGGTGGTTTTTGATCAGAATTTAGCAAGTCACGTTAAAAAATTTGTGAAGGCCGAAACCGTTATCGAGTGGACAAACGAGGATATATATTTTGATGATGTTAGCATTAAAGATGCTGTGAACCAACTACAGGACCGGTTTAATATCTCGATTATTTTCTCCAACGAACAAATTAAGACCTGCAAATTCAGTGCTACATTTTTAAAGAGTCAGAGTCTGGAGCAGATATTAAATGTTATCGCCGAGTTTAACCAAATTAAATATCAGTTTAAGGATAATAAAACTGTAATTCTGGATGGTTCCGGGTGTAAATAAAAGCAGATTTTAATAAATGATTTTAAAAAGAAACTATATGAATACGACATTACCACCCTAAAAAACAAAACCCCCTAAAAAACTTCACGGCAATGAAGTTTTTCAGAGGGCTTTTGCTAGGGGCTATTAACTCTTAGCAGTTTTTAATTTAATCCATCCAGAGAAAGGATATTAATCAAATAAAAACATGTAAAAATATGAAATATTTTACAATTAATGCCTCAGGGCCTGCCCATGAAAATTTCAATGGAGGGTATAATAACCGGAGACAACTTATAAAACAGATTATGAGGACCGGCTTTTTTTCCATAGTCTTGCTTCTTACTTCTTTACAGTTGTTATTAGCCTTACCTGTTAAGAGCCAAAAAATCAGTTCTGTTGAAGTCAGATTGGAACTCCGGAATGAGACCTTAATGTCGGCTTTTAGACAAATAGAAAAGCAGACACCTTTCCGGTTTGTTTATCGCAAAGGTGAGTTGATGACTTTACCCTCAAGAAACATCAGTGCTTCTACCTATACTGTTGAACAAGTGCTCAATATGTTATTGGAAGATACCGATCTTTCCTACAAACAAGTTGATAACAATGTGCTTATTCAGACAAAAGACTCCCAGTTGTCGGGATTAGCTAAATCTGTGGAAATCGACAATTCTGCAGCAGAAATTCCAATACACGGACAGGTTGTCGATACTAATGGTGAAACCCTTCCTGGCGTTAGTATCAAGATAAAGGGCACTATGATTGGTGCAACTACAGATATGGATGGACGCTTTACCATCAATGTTCCCGATAATAGCAGCGTACTCGTTTTTACTTATATAGGGTACCAAACTCAGGAAATTACAGTCGGAAGCAGAACTACTCTAAATGTAAAGCTGGAAGCAGCTAGTACTGCGCTTACTGAAGTTGTTATAACAGCTTTGGGTATTTCAAGAGAGAAAAAAGGATTGGTATCTGCAGTTACAGAAGTTAAAGGCTCTGAATTTACACAGGCGCGCGAGAACAATATAGCGAATGCTTTAACCGGTAAAATAGCTGGTGTGAATGTGACGGGTATGGCATCGGGGCCAGGAGGATCCAGTCGGGTAGTTATCAGAGGAAACGGATCACTTAATGGTAACAACCAGCCTTTATATGTAATTAATGGTATGCCTATGAATAATATCCATCGGGAGATACGACCAGGAGATGGTACTATATTTGATCAGGGAGATGGAATCACGGCAATTAATCCTGATGACATCGAGACAATAACCGTTTTGAAAGGCGGTGCCGCTGCAGCATTGTACGGTAGTCAAGCCGCAAATGGAGTTGTTCTGATCACTACTAAGAAGGGAAAGGTTCAGCAGGGTATCGGGGTGGAAATTCATAGTAATTCCACCGTTGGAGTACCGTCAATGTATCCCGAGTTTCAGTATGAATATGGACAGGGAATGGATGGCATCAAACCTAGAACTCAATCTGAGGCAATAGCTTCAGGACGTTTGAATTTTGGCCCTAAAATAGAAGGAAATGGTGAGCCATATATTCAATTCGATGGAGTAATGCGTCCATATAAAGCAGTCAATGTAAAGGATAATTGGAAGAATTTTTACAGGCCAAGCACAACACTGACTAATACTGTGGCACTTTCCGGTGGTAGCTCCGCTGCGCTTGTTTACAGGCTATCGATGTCTGATTTGCAGTCGAGAGCCTTGCAGCCGGGATCTAGTTATTCCAGAGAGACTGCGAACTTAAATATACGATCTGAGCTAGGAAAGAAATTTATAGCTGAAGCAACAGTTCAGTACAATTTTGATCATGGTGTCAACAGACCAGGCAATGGGTATGCTGATAATACCACCAGCTGGGCTCTAAATTTAGTACCTACTACGGTGGATATTCGGGATCTTGCTCCTGGCTATGATAAAAATTATAAAGAAGTTGGATGGCAAGCAGCACTTGTGGGTGTAAACCCATACTTTTTGATTAACAGGATGGGAAATAATGATTCGAAGAATCGTTTCATAGGTCAGGGAAGTGTTCAATATAATATATTAGATAATTTCTTCATTAAAGCTACCGGAGTAAGAGATATTGACTACTTTGAATCAATGAATTATGAACCTGTTGGGACTGCTAATAACCCAAAGGGAAAGCTTAATTCAGGGCAATCTTTTGGAACCGAAACAACAGGGCAGGTTATTCTTAATTACAATACTTCATTTCTAAATAATTTTCAGATTAATGGCATGGCTGGTGGAGCTCTGCAAAAAAGTGTTTTTAATTCCACAACACTTAATGGAGCTGAATTTATTGTTCCCGATTTTATAAGCTATAATAATTTAGCCCTTCAATCTACAAGAATAGGCTTTAACCAGTCTAGCCAGAATTCGGTATTTGGATCAGTAGATCTGAATTACAAGAAGTTACTATATTTGGTCTTAACGGGCAGGAAGGATTGGTTTTCAGTATTAAATCCGGGGAATAATTCCATATTTTACCCTTCAATAGGAGCCAGTTTTATATTATCAGATGCGCTAAAGTTACCGGATGCCATTAGCTTCGCAAAATTGCGGGCTTCATGGGCGCAAGTAGGAGGTGCTACGGTGGGTCCCTACCAAATCAATACATCTTATAATTTTCTAGCTGGTGGATTTAATGGATTACCTGTTCAGACAACTTCTTCTGGTTTGGCTAACCCCGATCTAAGACCTCTGACCTCCACAACATATGAGATGGGTCTGAATGTTGAATTCCTGAATAACCGTTTAGGAGTAGATATAACCTATTATAACCGTGAAACAACCGATGATATTCTGGCAGTACCTTTAGCTCTTTCTTCGGGAAATACAAGCGCCTTATTAAATCTTGGTGCATTAAGTAACAAAGGAGTGGAGTTATTGTTAACTGGTCGACCCCTTAATTCCAGCAACTTCAAATGGGATGTAAGCTATAATGCCGCCTATAATAAGAGTGAGGTACTTAAACTGGCTCCGAATGTGGAAACTGTAGGCGGTTCAAGGGTAGGCGACCCTTTTAATACACTACAAAGTACTACATATGTAACAAATGAGAAAGGCCAGCGAGTTTATAATAAGGTGAGCGGATTTGAAGTAAAAGGGCCATTACAATCCGCGGGGACAGGAGTGCCACCTTACACAATGGGTCTTAATAATACTTTCAGATACAAAAAGTTTTCTCTGGACGTTCTGGTAGATGGAAAATTCGGAAATGTGGTAACGTCCACGTTGAGTGCTTACATGTATCGTTTTGGGTTATCTAAAAAAACGCTGGCAGGTAGGGAGAATGGCTTAACTGTATCAGGAGTTGATCAGGCAGGCCTGCCGTTTACCAAAACATGGCCGGTTGATCAATTGGATAGCTATTACAATACTGAACAAAGTATCAGCCCAATGACTTTGATCACATTCGACGGTAGTTTTATAAAACTGCGCAGCGTTATCTTAGGCTACACGATACCTGCAAATAAGCTCAAGTTTGCAAAAATACAGTCCATCGGTTTATCTTTAGTAGCCCGCAATCTTGCTATACTTTATAAAAAAGTTACAGATTTTGATCCTGAATCTGCTTATACCATTAGCAACGATCAGACCAGAACATCAAATACAATACCCAGAACACGTGAAATTGGTATTGACCTGATTGTAAAATTTTAGCGCTTATTATCTAACATTATCTAAAATTTAAAATATGAAATTTAAATTGATATATACAGTTGTAGCACTATCCATGCTGCAGTTATCCTGTAAAAAAGAATTAGCGGAAGTTAACAAAAATCCCAATGCTTACGAGAAAATTAACCCTGACTTTCTTTTTACTAATTCAGTTATCAGCATGGTTGGTGTTAACCCACGAGGAGATCGTGAGGCTATTATGGCGCTATTGCAGCAGCAGGCAACTTTCGTCGAAGTAGAAGCTATTGGTGATAAATATAACAATGAAAATTATGTGAGAGATGATTGGGCGGCTTTTTCAGTCTGCGTTAATCAAATTCAGCTAGTTATTCAAGGTGTTAAGGATGATCCTGAGGCTATAAATAAATTCGCTGTAGCTCGTATATGGCGTGCTTATCTTTTTCATCGTCTAACGGATCTATATGGTGATATTCCATATTCTGAAGCTAATAAGAGTTTAACTGGTTTGTTTCAACCCAAATATGATCTCCAATCATACATTTATACGGATATGTTAAAAGAACTGGAAGAGTCTGCAAATTCTCTTGATGCCTCTAAGCCTACATTTGGAGCATCAGATCTGTTCTACAAGGGTAACACTGTCCAGTGGAAAAAGTTCGCTTATTCTTTAATGCTGAGACTTGCTATGCGTCTTACGAAAGTAGATCCTGTACTTGCAAAAACCTGGGTAGAAAAAGCAATTAGCGGTGGCCCTATCATAGTAGATGCTGATTTAGCAAGAATCCCCTTTATTGATGGTTCTTTAGCGAGTAACAGAAATCCTTTTACAACAGAATGGCTTGCTTTCGATTTTGTCGACGGACAAAATCCTCAAAACCTATTGGGAGGAAAAATGGCCAAAACATTTATTGACCAGCTTAAAGGCAATTCGACTACTACTAAGGATCCCCGGTTGAATGTTATCTCGGTGCTTTGGGTGAAGCAGCCTTCAGGTGTTTATGTAGCTGATACTTCTACAGCCTTGCAAAAAGGAATGCAGAATGCAAAATATAATGCCTATCCTTTGGATTTTGAGACCTATTCAGAACCTAATCCTAATACAGTCATGAGGTATGATGCTCCCTTTTTTGTAATGACACCTGCTGAAGTAAATTTTCTTCTTGCTGAAGCTGCTATAAGAGGATGGTACTCCGGCAACGCTGGTAAGTTATATGAGGCTGGGGTAAGCGCTGCTATGAGGCAAATGTCCTTGTATGGCAACAAGACTATCATTTCAAAAGGTCAAATAGATTACTATTTGGCTAACAACCCTTTTAAAGCAGGTGGAACCTTTAACGAACAACTGGAACAGATATCTATTCAAAAGTGGATATTGTTTTTTCTGGATCAAAAAGAAAACTTTGCTAACTGGCGCCGTACTGGTTATCCAAAACTGATTCCTACAAATTATCCTGGAAATATAACGGGTGGTCAAATTCCCAGACGCTATATTGTCCCTCAGTCAGAGGAACAATTAAACACGGTCAATTTCTTAGAAGCAAAAAAAAGGCAAAGTGGTGATAATACACTCTTAAGCAGAGTTTGGTGGGATAAAGAATGATAATGTTGATTAAATTTAAGTGAGCGGGAACTGGAACGTCTAAAATGACAGAATGAATTTTCAGAGCTTTTCTAAATAAATTA